>NZ_JAXHDD010000031.1:0-49068 GCF_037072025.1 Pseudogracilibacillus sp. SO30301A
AAGGAAAAACGGCTTATTTACTAACAACATAAGTAAATAAGCCGTTTTTGTGTTCTTTTTATTGTTTAGGAATGTTAACTCATACCATGAGGACCAAATTTACCAGTATTACTTTCGCCGCCAGTACCGATAGTATTGCCACTACTATTCATATTACTGTTAGTATTTGTCATACCATTCAACATTGGTGCAACACTTTCCATCGCTTTTGTCATTGGCTGATCGCTTTTCGACATTGTATAAAAGGCTGCAGCACCAACACCAACGGAAGCGAGTAAAGTTAGCCACATTTCAGACTTTTTCAATTAAAATCATTCCCTTCATTATTATTGGAAGAAAGAGAAGTAAGGCAATTGCCAAATCTCTATTATAGTTTAGCACCTTCATGTTATTTAATACTCGGAATGATTTACCTAGAGAGTAAAGTTTACAACAATTTTTACTTTTTTGTCCTAAAAATATATCAATTGTCGATAAATGTTTCAACATGAGTAAAGTATGGTAAAATAGCTTTGGAAGTACAACAATTATACGAAGGTGGATCCATGTCGAATAAAATCTTAAGAGGTACCGTTTTATTAACGGGAGCCGCATTTTTATCGAAGTTTTTAGGAATGATTTATGTTATCCCATTTAATGAATTAGTTGGAGCTCAAGGGGGAGCCTTGTATTACTATGCTTATAACCCGTATACTATTTTAATTAGCATTTCAACAGTGGGAGTTCCGCTAGCCGTGTCGAAAATTGTATCGAAATATAATTCTTTAGGGTATTATGATACAGGACTACGAATTTTTAGAACTAGCTTGCTTTTAATGATTATTACAGGTTTTTTAGCATTTATCTTTTTATATTTTGGTTCTGGTTGGTTGGCCTCCAAGTTTATTTATAGTGATACACATGGAAACCAAGTTGAAGATGTAGAACAAGTCATGAAAATGGTAAGCTTTGCACTTTTAATTATTCCAGCAATGAGTGTTGCACGTGGTTTTTTCCAAGGAAATCAAACAATGGAACCAACTGCATTATCTCAAGTAGTTGAACAGATTGTCCGAATTGCATTTGTACTTATATCTGCTTTTATTATTATAAAAATTTATAATGGAAGTGTCGTTTTAGCAGTCAGTTTTGCAACTTTTGCAGCTTTCATTGGAGCATTGGCGTCGTGTATTATTTTATGGTTCTATTGGGGAAAAAAGCGTCAACAATTAAGAAGCGCAGTTGAACCGTCAACAAAAACATTAAACATTTCAACAAAGGAGTTAATTTTTGAATTATTTTCTTATGCGGGTCCATTTATATTAGTTGGGATTGCTATTCCACTTTATCAAACAGTTGATTCATTTACTTTCAACAGAGCAATGGTAGTTAGCGGATATGAAAAAATTGCTGAATTATCCCTTGCGACAATCAACTTATACGGACATAAATTGATTAGCATACCAGTTACAATAGCAACAGGACTTTCCTTAACAATTGTTCCAGCACTTACAGAATCTTTTACAAAACAGAATAGACAAAAATTAATGATAGAAATAAATCAAGCATTGCAAATCGTCTTATTACTCGTCATACCAGCCGTTGTCGGTTTATCGGCACTTGCTTATGAAGCATATGGTTCACTGTATGGTATGGAAAATTTGGACTTAACCGGGTCTTTACTTGCTTGGTATTCTCCGGTTGCTTTATTATTTGCTTTATTTACCGTCACAGCAGCAATTTTACAAGGGATCAATGAACAACGATTCGCTTTAGTAAGTCTTACTGCAGGTTTTTTAACAAAAGTTTTATTAAACTCAGCTTTAATACATATATTTGCTGGAAAAGGTTCTATATTTGCAACTGGTCTTGCTGTCGGTGTAGCAGTAGCTCTTAATTTTTGGAAAATAAACCGAGCAATTTTATTCTCTTATAAACAAACATTAAAGCGAACAATATTTATGGTGATTTTTAGCTTAGTTATGTGGGGAGTAATAGAAATAACTAAAATCATATTCGGCCTATTTTTGCCTTTTGATGAGAGTCGGTTTGCTGCAACTGTTATGCTCTTGATCGGCATAAGTGTTGGAGCGTCAGTCTATTTATTCTTAGCTTATAAGTCAACATTAATTGATTTTGTTTTTGGGGATACAAATATTTTAAAACGTTTTAGGAGGAAAAAACGTGCGACTAGATAAATTACTTGCTCATACAGGGTTTGGAACTCGAAAAGAAGTTAAAGAATTAATTAAAAAGCGGCTCGTAACTGTCGATAATAACGTTATAACGAAAAGTAATTTACATGTAAATCCTGATGAGCAATTAATTGAAGTAAATAAACAGAAAGTACATTATCAAAAATATATGTATATTATGCTACATAAACCACCAAAATATTTGTCAGCAACCGTTGATCTCTATGATCAAACGGTTTTGGATTTAATTCCTCTCGAATATCAACATTATGATCTGTCACCAGTAGGAAGATTAGATAAAGATACGGAAGGGTTATTACTGCTAACAAATGATGGACAATTGAATCATGCGTTTACATCGCCAAACCGAGAAATTTATAAAACGTATTTTGCAAAAATTAAAGGTAAAGTTTTTGATAATCATATCGAGCAATTTAGAGAAGGAATTATTTTGGATGATGGATATAAAACAAAGGAAGCTTATTTAGAGATCGTAAAAAGTGATTCAATTTCAGAGATTAAACTTGCAATATGTGAGGGGAAGTTTCATCAAGTAAAACGAATGTTTCGAGCAATTAATATGGAAGTTCTTTATTTAAAACGATTGAGTATTGGAGATCTACAATTAGATAAGGATCTTCCTATAGGGAAGTGCCGTAAATTAACCGAAGACGAATTAGCTTATGTGTTATCTATGAAAAAATAAGAAGTAAATGAAATGGCACAATTAATTAAATTCCTTGACTATATTCGCGTTATGAAACGAACCCATTACATTATCCAAGCCAATATATCCAATTTTAAAAAAACTGGTAGCGATAAATGATTTATAGGAAATGATAAATATAAACCAATATCTTAGTGAAAGACAGATGAATTAACGAAAAATACTCAAACTGTTTTTTAATTACGATTAATAATCACGCTTATTTTGGTGGTGTGGGATGAAAATTAATCCACGCACAAAGAATAATCAAGACGATCTTTCGGTATTGATTATTGATTCGATTTCAAAATGGAAAGTACTCGCTTTGTTTTTGACAGTTTGTACCGTAAAACATATCCATTTTAAAAAAGTGAACATTATATCGACAATGCAAATAAACACATCTGCTGAAAAGCCGTTTCCTTTTCAGCAGATGGAGAAACTGGAGAGACGGTTAGCTGTTTTATTAAAAAAGCACCTTTATCACTTAAGATAAAAGGTACATCATCAATTTTATAATACTAATTGTCAATCTATATTTACTTTCGTCTGATTAATAGTTTCCAACCACTTTTTTATATTTCCGATATTTTCTTCTATATGGTCAGTTAATGAGTGGGCGACTTCACCTTTGATCCCGTAATAATAAATTTCGGGAAGCACAGTTTGTAAATCACTATCCATGTTTTTATGAGCACTTATTGTTTGCACTAGTTTTTTAATTTGCTTATATTCATTCATTGAGACTGTCTTAAATGTAGCTTGCTCATCAAGTAAATCATGTAATAGTGTCAATTGATTGTGTACAGTTAAGTACATGAAAAAATCACCTCTATATTATTATGGACGAATATTTGTTATAATATACAAAATTCCTATTAAGTCAATTTGAAGGAGGTAAAGATGTGGAACAACTGCAAATTGGAAAAGCAACGTTAACTTGGTTGAATGGTGGCGTGAATTTCCTTGATGGAGCGGCAATGTTTGGCGTTGTACCAAAAGCCCTTTGGAGTAGAAAATATCCAGTAAATGAAAAGAACCAAATCGAATTACGAACAGATCCAATTTTACTTCAGTTAGAGGGAAAAAACTATTTAATTGATACAGGAATGGGAAATGGAAAATTAACAGAAAAGCAAATGAGAAATTTTGGAGTGTTAGAGGAATCATCCATTGAAACATCGCTAGCAGAATTAGATTTAACTACACAAGATATTGATTGTATTTTAATGACACATCTGCATTTTGACCATGCCTGTGGTTTAACAAAAATAAATGGTGATATTTATATTCCTGTATTTCCAAATATCCCAATAATAACCTCGGATATTGAGTGGGAAGAAATGCGCCATCCGAATATAAGGTCAGTTAATACATATTGGAAAATGAACTGGGAACCAATTCAAGCTCAGGTTGAAACATTTGAAAAAGAAATTCAAATAACAGACCAACTAAAAATGATTCACACCAGCGGGCATAGTGATGGGCATAGTATCTTAGTCTACGAAGATGGAGCCGATTGCTTCATACATATGGCAGATATTATGGCAACATACGGTCATCAAAATAAATTATGGGCAATGGCTTATGATGATTATCCGGTAACATCTGTCCATCAAAAGGAAAAATGGATGGAGTATGGCTATGACCGTAAAGCTTGGTACACATTTTATCATGATGCTTATTATAGAGCGGTAAGGTTTGACGAAGAGGGAAACTTAATTGATGAACTGAAAAGAAAGCGCTATGAATATGTGTGATTAATGATGAAGAATCCGCAATCTCCCTTCTGTTTAAACAGAGAATTACAGCGAGCGGATTCTTCAAGTTTAATTTACTTTTTTACCACATCGATAATCGCACCTGTATCGATATCGATATAAAAGTCATATTGTTGGTCTTCTCCGTCAACATTTCGGCTAATTCCACCACGATACGTTTCATAGACGAGACCATTCTTTTCAATTTTTTCGGGCTTCATGTAGATCCACGAACCAGTAATCGGTCCATTTTGTTCGAAAGTATCCTTTGCAAATTGCAGTGCTTTTTCTGGTGTGATTTTTTGGAAATTATCTAATTGATCCCGAATTAAATATCCGACTAAAAAACCTAATCCTGCTGCAAGTAAAGTATTTTTTCGACTCATTAAAATTCCCACCCCATTATGTAAAGTATTCATATTAAATTTATAATCCCTGTCTCTAGTATACATGATCATTTAATAATTAACAGAAAAATATTGTCAAAAACGATACAATTAAATTATAACTTATGGAAAATAAAGAAGGAAGTGTGTCAATCATTGAATAAAGAAACGATAGAGATGTTTAAGAATTTAACAGAATTACAAGGTGCTTCTGGTGATGAAGGAAGAGTTCGGGAGTATATGCAAAATGAACTAGAAAAGTATTCTGATGATGTGATTTACGATAATTTAGGAAGTGTTTTTGGCGTAAAGCGAGGAGATGGACCACGTGTCATGGTAGCAGGTCATATGGACGAAGTCGGATTTATGGTTACGCAAATTACTGAAAATGGTATGATTCGTTTTCAAACTCTAGGTGGTTGGTGGAATCAGGTCTTACTTGCACAACGTGTTCAAATCATGACAAAAAAAGAAATTGTTATTGGAGTAATTGGCTCTATTCCTCCACATAATTTAACACCTGAACAACGAAAAAAACCAATGGAAATTAAAAACATGCTAATTGATATCGGAGCAGACGACCGCAAAGATGCGCTTGAAATGGGAGTTCGTCCTGGAGATACGATTCTACCTATTTGTCCCTTTACTCCGATGGCAAATGATAAGAAAATTTTAGCAAAAGCATGGGATAATCGTTATGGATGTGGACTGGCGATTGAGTTATTAAAAGAGGTAAAAGATGAATCACTGCCGAATGAATTGTATTCTGGTGCAACGGTACAAGAGGAGGTAGGGTTACGGGGAGCTGAAACAGCAGCGAATTTAATAAAGCCTGATATTTTCTTTGCTTTAGACGCCTCTCCCGCAAACGATATGACTGGAGATGACAAAGAGTTTGGCCAACTTGGAAAAGGAGCACTTTTACGGATATTTGATCGGACAATGATTACACATCGAGGAATGAGAGAGTTTGTCCTTGATACAGCTGAATCAAATAATATTCCATATCAATATTTTGTTTCGCAAGGTGGGACAGATGCTGGACGTGTACATCTATCAAGTAGTGGAGTACCTTCAGCAGTAATTGGAATTTGTTCTCGTTATATTCATACATCAGCTTCTATTATTCATATTGATGATTATTCAGCTGCAAAAGAGCTATTAGTAACTTTAGTACGAAAAACAGATCAAGCAACTGTCGATCAAATTCGAACAAAATAAACAGCTAGAAATGAAGGGTCTTTTATGAGAATTGTAATAGGATCATTAAATGAAACGAAAATAAATGCAGTGAAAAAAGTATTTCCAGAAGCAGAAATTATTGCTGATTCGATACCTTCTAATGTATCTGCCCAACCTATAGGAGATGAAGAAACAGAACTGGGAGCAATAAACCGCGCTAAAAATGCACATCACTTTCATCAAAATAGCGTTTGTATAGGGTTAGAAGGAGGCGTTATGTTGCATCGTGGTGAGCTTTTATTGTGTAATTGGGGTGCATTAGTCACCGCCGACGGAAAAACATACACCGCAAGTGGTGCGAGAATAAAATTACCTAATAATTTTAAAAATAAAATAGAACAAGGTTTGGAATTAAGTGAAATAATGGATAACTATATAAAGAAGAAACATATTCGTCACCATGAAGGGGCAATTGGGATATTCACAAATGGCAGAATGCTACGCATGGATATGTTTTCTCATGTAGTAACATTGTTACGTGGACAAATGGAATACTGGAGTAAATAGCCGAAAGAGAGCTCTTCTTCGGCTTTTATTTTACCTTGTGGTTATATCACAAAGTATCTGGACTAACGCATACTTCCGAAGATGAAAATGCTACCTTTGTGGTTTAAATTGTATCTTCGTGAATAAACCGCAAATTAGCTAGTTAACGCTGTTGCTTAAATAAAAAGCTACCGCAATGTTAGTTGCGATAGCTTATCTTAAATTATTCATAAATATAACTTAAAACGTCTAAAGCCTGATCTATTGTCTCAACGGTGACGTTCGCCTTGTTCGACAGTTCTTTTAGTGGATGAATTAATGATTTTGGTCGAATGATGATAGTAGGTTTATTTAATGTAATAGCAGCACTTACATCCATTGCTGTATTCCATTGGCGATATTGTTCGCCAAATAATGCGACAACAATATCGGCTTTTTGCATGAAGACTTGTGTTCTGAAGTTGTTAATATCAGAAGCTGCAGCATCTTTATAAAGGTTACCAGGTTGTTTTCCTAGTATATCTTCACCTATATCATCTGACCGATCGTGATTCGTTTGAGGTGAAACAAAAGTTAGAGGTAAACCTTTTTCTCCAGCCTTTTTACTTAATTCTTCACGCCAGTTTGTATGTATTTCTCCTGCAAGATAAACCGTTAACTTCATAGCAATCCCCTCCAACCGTCATTATACTTGTTAATATTAAAAAGTAAAATAATTTACTTACTGACAATATAAAGTGTAGTTGTTTAAGTAAGATAAAATAGTATGATAATATATAGGCAATAACTATGTTTCCGAAGTTATCAATTTGTCTGGAGGAAATTTAAATGAAATTGACAAGTATAAAGTTAAAACAAATTCTTGAAAACAGATTTAAGAACCCAGAATATAGAACTTCTTTTAACCGTGATAAAGATCAATTCCGTATTGAATGGAGAGCTAATAAAAAAGGCATCAACGTTAAATTACCAAGTGTTATTGCAAAATATAATGAACGTGGGGATGAAGTTATCGACGAACTCGTCGACCATCTTGAAGAAGCACTAACGATTATGAACGAAGTACATCATTTAACTGGAATGGAAAAACATATTTTTCCGGTTATTCGATCAACATCGTTTCCACAGACAACGAATGATAAGAAAAAGCTTGTAACAAAAGAACATACTGCTGAAACGAGAATTTTTTATGCACTTGATCTCGGCAGATCATATCGTCTTATTGATGAAGAGTTTATAGAAAAAGAGGGCTGGACCGAAAAACGTATTCATGAAAATGCATTATTCAACCTTCGCTCATTAAAATTGGATTATAAAGTAGATCAAGTTCAAGGAAATGATTATTATTTTCTTGCTACTCAAGATGGATATGATGCAAGCAGGATTCTTAATGATACATTTTTGGAAGAAATGAAACAAAAAGCACGAGGAGACTTAGCAGTTGCAGTTCCTCATCAGGATGTTCTTATTTTAGCGGATATTCAAAATGATATTGGATATGATATTTTGGCTCAAATGACGATGAAATTTTTTGCAGAAGGTCGGATTCCGATTACTTCTCTTCCGTTCATTTATGAAAATAAAAAATTGGAACCTATTTTTATCATGGCGAAAAATAAACCAAGGAATAATGATTAGAAAACTTGGCGTTCGCCAAGATTTTGGGCGAATGCCTTAGTTGCACTTATGTAATAAGAAAGGTTGAACACGCACATAAAGATAACGTCTGCCCAAAAATTGAAAAAACTGTTAAAATAGAAAGTACGATAATCACTAAAGCAGGTGAACATGGATGTGGAAACAGTGGAAGAAAAAAGTAATCAACTTTTTCTTTGAGGAGATTGTTATAGAAGAGGAAGACGAGGGGATAGAAAAAGAACCAAATAAACAAATTGTAAATATACGTGATGTTAATACAAAAATAGCTTATCAATATCCTAAAGATCAAGACACTCCTTTTCGTTTCCCAGTAATCCCAGATGAAAATAAATTAGAAAAACAGTCCAAAAACGACAAAATAAGGCGTGGAAAAACATTATCTCCTTATCAGAAAAAAAATAAAGAAAAAGAGACACTTATTTATGGATATAAAAGAAATAATTTTGGAAATGAGCTTGAAGAAGTTCCAGCTTATTTACGGAGAAAAAAAACAAATGCAGAAATAGCTAACCCGAGAAAAAAGATTACAGAAACCGATCAAAAAGAAAATATTGTCAATCCGTTGGCAGGATCTACGAGACCAGAAGAACTGGATCGGATTTTTCGAAAACGGGATAGAGTTCTTGAAGAAGAGATTATGAAAGAACAAACTACTGAAGTTAAGTCAGTAAGTAAAGAAGTTGCTCATTATGAACAAAAGAGTGAGCAGTCAAATTCTACCGACATACCAGAATTCTCAAAGAAAAATGATAGGAAGATTTCAGAGCATAATTTGATTCATCATCAAAACTTCGAAATAATAAAAGACATTCGACAAGGCTTACATCAACAAGAGGATGATGATAGTTATTTTGAAAAAGATGATGATAATAAATTTAAAATAAATGAAGACTTAGAAATAAAACATGATATTCCTAATTATTTATTAAATGACCGGGTAGAACCAGATCAAGATGATTCAAAATGGTTACAAGAACAGCAATCATTGTTAGAACAAACACTTTCTCACTTTAATGTTAATGCGAAAATCGTTAATATAACTCAAGGCCCGTCTGTTACCCGGTTTGAAATACAACCTGATCTTGGAGTTAAAGTTAGTAGAATTCGTAACTTAGCCGATGATATTAAGTTAAATCTTGCGGCTAAAGACATTCGTATTGAAGCACCAATACCAGGGAAAAATTCAGTCGGTATTGAAGTGCCAAATCAATTTCCTCATGTCGTGACTTTGCAGGAAATAATTGAGACAGAAGAGTTTAAAAGAGAAATTTCACCGCTTACTATTGCACTTGGACTCACTATTGAAGGTAAACCACTCATTTCAAATATCGGTAAAATGCCACATGGTCTAATAGCAGGAGCTACAGGCTCAGGGAAAAGCGTTTGTATAAATGCGATTTTGTTAAGTCTATTGTATAAAGCCAAAATAGATGAAGTAAAACTTTTATTAATTGATCCTAAAATGGTCGAACTAGCTCCGTACAATGGGATACCTCATCTCATCGCTCCAGTAATAACAGACCCTCAAGCGGCTACGATGGCGTTAAAATGGGCTGTAAATGAAATGGAAGAACGATATGAAAAATTCGTTGAAACTGGAGTAAGAAATATTGAAAAATATAACGAACGGATGAGAGAGCACAAAAAAGAAAAGATGCCTTACTTAGTAATTGTAATTGATGAACTTGCGGATTTAATGATTGTTTCACCACAAGAAGTAGAAGATGCTATTTGCCGAATTGCACAAAAAGCAAGAGCTTGTGGAATTCATTTGCTTCTTGCCACACAGCGACCTTCCGTAGATGTTATAACCGGGTTGATCAAAGCGAATATTCCTTCGAGAATTGCATTCAGTGTTTCATCGCAAGTAGACTCTCGAACAATAATCGATACGAATGGAGCAGAAAAATTACTCGGAAAAGGGGATATGCTCTTTATCGAAAACGGTGGTGTGAAGAGACTTAGATTGCAAGGACCTTTTGTCTCAGATGAAGAGATAGACCGAGTTGCAAATTATTTACGCTCCATAGGCAAGCCGAATTATTTGTTCGAACAAGAACAATTGCTTATTGAAGTAGAAAATGAAGAGGAAGATGAATTATTAAATGAAGTGATTTCTTTTGTCGTACAACAAAATCAAGCGAGTACATCCTTATTGCAAAGAAGGTTCAGAATAGGGTATAATCGAGCAGCACGGCTAATTGACGCATTACAAAGCAAAGGAATTGTATCCGCGCAAAATGGTTCTAAACCTCGTGAAGTATTAATTACAAAATCACAAATTGAAGAATTAATTTAGAACTTTCTTAGTTCAATAAAAATGAATAATAACAAGGAGTTTCCAGGATGAAAGAAATAGAACAGAAATTACAAGGTAAAATTAGTCGTTTAACTAATCAAACATTTAAATTCGATAAACGAATTAAAGAAGGCTGGTTTTCTGCTGTATATTTTTTGAAAACAAGGGAAATCGTTAAAGAAAAATTACCTAATAATATTGTAACGATGCAGTTTTTCCAAAAAGAGGATGCAGTTCTATGTGGAACAGATGAGGCAATTGCTTTATTACATACTTTTGCGGATAACCCTGAGGAGTTGGAGATTAAGTCACTAAAAGATGGGGATAAGATAAAGCCATTTGAAACAGTGTTAACAGTGACAGGACCATATCAGGATTTCGGCTATTTGGAAGGAATTATTGATGGAATTTTATCTAGAAGAACTTCTGTTGCGACAAATGTATATAATGTGGTAAAAGCTGCAAGGACATCCGGAAAGCAAAAACCAGTTATTTTTATGGGAGATCGTGATGATCATTATACACAACAAGCTGGAGATGGATACGCAGCATTTATCGGAGGATCTACCGCCCAAGCAACTCACGCAATGAATGAATGGTGGGGGAAGGAAGGTATGGGGACAATGCCTCATGCATTAATCCAAATGTTCCGTGGTGATATTGTTGCAGCTTCAAGGGCATATCATGAAATGTTTCCCGAAGATGACCTGATGGCACTTGTTGACTATAATAATGACGTCATAACAGATTCATTGAAAGTTGCTCGTGAGTTTGGTGAGAAATTGAATTCAGTACGCCTAGATACATCTAGAACCTTAGTAGATAAATATTTTTTAAGAAACCATCATTTAATGGGAACATTCGATCCGCGGGGCGTAAATCCTGAATTAATTTTTGCCCTAAGAAAAGCTTTAGATGATGAGGGATTTACTTATGTTAAGATTGTTGCTAGCGGTGGTTTTACAGAAGAACGTATTACCTATTTTGAAAGCAGAAATGTACCTGTTGATATGTATGGAATCGGAAGTAGTTTACTTAAAATAAAGATAGGGTTTACTGGTGATAATGTGTTATTAAATGGGACACATTCAGCAAAAGAAGGAAGGAAATACCGTCCAAACCCACGATTAGAAGAAGTAACTTATAAAGAAAACAAACTCTATTAGAAAAATCAAATTGGTTAACAAATACAACTTTTAAGGCTTTTGTCATGAAAGAAAAAAGCCAAGTTTCTCCGCAGTTATGGAATTATTAAGAGATACTTCCTTGGCTCGCATAAGTGCAACTAAGGCTATCGCCATAATGGGCGAAAAGCCAAGTTTTCTAATATTTTTGGAGGTTAGTTATGACAAATTACCATTTTATTGGTATTAAAGGAACCGGAATGAGTGCATTGGCCCAAATACTTCATGATTCAGGAGAGAATGTACAAGGGTCTGATGTAGACAAATATTTTTTCACGCAAGAAGAATTAGAGAGAAAAGGCATACCTATTTTGCCGTTTTCTAGTAAAAATATTAAAGAAGATAGTACGATTATTGCAGGGAATGCATTTTCCAATGAACATGTTGAAATAAAAAAAGCTCGAGAACTTGGGGTAACTTTTTATAAATATCATGAGTTTTTAGGAGAATGGTTAAAGCGATATACAAGTATCGCTGTTACCGGATCACATGGGAAAACATCAACAACTGGATTATTGGCACATGTTTTAGAGCAAAGTTTTAAAACATCCTACTTAATCGGTGATGGTACTGGAAAAGGTCATGAAAATAGTGATTATTTTGCTTTTGAAGCTTGTGAATATAAGCGACATTTTTTACATTATAAACCAGATTATGCGATTATGACAAATATCGATTTTGATCATCCTGACTATTTTGTAGATATTGATGATGTATTTAATGCATTTCAGTCCATGGCGGATCAAGTGAAAAAAGGAATAATTGCTTGTGGAGAAGATGAATATTTACAACAATTACAAACGAAAGTACCGATTATTTATTATGGGTTTTCAGCATCAAACGATTTTCAAGCAAATAATATTCATGAGACTGATAATGGTACGGAGTTCGATGTTTTTGTTCGGAATACTTACTTTGATACATTCCACATTCCGCTTTATGGAAATCACCACATTCTGAATGCACTTGCAGTTATTGCATTTTGTCACTATGAAGAAATGGACAAAAAAGTGATGCAAGAATTACGTACTTTTGGTGGAGTGAAACGACGATTTTCAGAAAAAGTGATTGGAAATCAAATACTTATCGATGACTATGCTCATCATCCAATTGAAGTAACAGCGACGATTGAATCGGCTAGAAAAAAATATCCTAAAGAGAGAATCGTTGCCATCTTTCAGCCTCATACATTTACAAGAACGAAAACATTTTTAAATGATTTTGCGGACAGTTTAAACAATGCGGATTATGTATTTTTGTGTGATATATTTGGATCAGCTCGTGAAGCGACAGGGGATTTAACGATAGATGATTTACTAGCAAAAGTAAAAGATGGGATGTTATTAACGTTAGAGAATGTAGAGATATTAAAACAATTTGAAGATAGTGTGTTAATTTTTATGGGAGCAGGCGATATTCAAAAATTCCAAACTGCCTATGAAGAAACGTTGCAATTAAATATGTAAAGAGTAAGAATGTTTAATTACAATACTAAGGTGTTTGCATAGTAAATTAGTTATGTAAACACTTTTGTATTATGAGGTAGGGATAGATAAACGAATTTTTGCGTAAAATAAAAAAGACATTTTTCTCATTTTTTGCAAAGAGAATTTTGTTAAAAGTTGAAATAAATTGCCAAAATAAGCTAGTATATATGTATAGTCATTTATAATGTTTTGTCACGAATTGATCCGGGGTATTAAATTAGGAACTAAATGTACATACCTAGTAGTAAAATATTAACAAATAAGAGGAGTGAATGGAGATGGCAGCCGCATTATCAATAGCAGCAATAATCGTAGCTATAGCATTTGCTGTACTAGTAGTTTATTTAGCTCAAACATTAAAAGCAACACAACGTACGTTAAACAATGTAGCAGATACAATGGAAGGTATGGAGAAACAATTAGAAGGAATCACAACGGAAACGACTTTGTTACTTCAGAAAACGAATGATTTAGCTGAAGATGTAAACTATAAAGTAAACCGTTTAAATAGTTTATTTGAGGGTATTAATGAGATTGGGGAAACATTTAATAATTTAACACATTCTATTAAGAAGTTTTCAACAAACATTTCCAGGTCGGCGGACGATGATGTGGAAAAAGCAACAGAAGCTGTAAAATGGAGTACTGCTATTTTTAACGTCTGGAAAAATAGAAAAAATAAATAGGGAGGAATGAAAAATGTCAGAATGCAATAATGATGGTAAAGGCTTTCTATTAGGTGCTCTTGTCGGAAGTGTTGTTGGAGCAGCCATTGCATTAGTATTTGCACCTAAATCCGGTAGAGAGTTGAGACAAGATCTTAACCAAGGAACAAAGGTGGCTCTTGAAAAGGCAGAAGAATGGAAAGATGTTGTTCAGGAAAAAGGGTCGGAGTATTCGGAAATGGCCATAGTTAAAGGATCTGAACTAAAAGAAAAAGGAACTGACTTTTCAAAGAAAGCAATGGATTCAACGACTCAACTTACAAAAGACGTTTCTGAAAAAACAAAAAGCCTTGCAAAAGATGTGACGGAAAAAACGAAAGATTTTTCAAAAGATATTGCAGAGAAAGTAAAAAGAGATGCAAAAGATGTAAAGGATGAAGTGGAAAAAGAGGCAGAAAATATTGTACAAGCAGAAGAACTTGCCAATAATTCATCTGAAGTCAAAGAAGAAAAAGATTAAATAATAAACAAAAGCTTGTAGGGAGAAATTTATCTTTCTACAAGCTTTTTTATCATTTTAACGTGACATATATGTTAATAGTGACTCAAAATGAAGTGCGAGCCAGTTCGCATGGTGTTTCGTAACCCTGTCATAGTATAACCCTTTTTTTTCCAAATCTAACTGAAAAGTTTAATCCCATCTTATTTCAGTTGGTCCATGGTTTATTTTATCATGGAAACTTGTTGGTTTATTATTGAGAAATAATTTATAATTTCCTTTTTGAACATCCTCTTTTATGTTTGCCATATCCATATCGATATGCCGAAATACATCTTTGAAAATAAAAGAGCGAACTTTTTTATCTGGCAATGTTATTTGATCGCCATCGTGTAAAATAGCATTTTCGTCTAAGTTTTCTTTCCTTCTCTTTATTTCGGCTTGTTGCTGCACAAGCTCCACTGCTTCTCTATTAAAATATACGGTGATAGAATACTAGTTAATAAAAGTATTCACCGTAACTTCTTCAGAAGGAACAATTGCAATGTCATCCCCGGATTTAATCATTGCAGAAGGAGTTTTTACTATCACTATGCAATTGCATAGTGCGCTTCCAGCTTGAATGAAACAATCTCTAACCGTAAACTATTTTGTTTCAAACATAAATGGTATTTGTTCATTCACATAAACAGAAATATAATGTAACGGGTTTTGCGTGGCACTAATAGCTATTCTAAGAGGGGTGACAAAGTCCGAACCTATAGGTGCTTTCATTTTTCTCTAAGTTTTGAATTGTTTCTACCCCTCTAAAAGTAATACCTGTAACAGGTTGGGTTCCAATATCTAGTGTAAAAACGTAGTCCTTCATTCTATATGTATCCTTTCATCGAGGTAATAGTCCAATAGACATATAATCTATTATATAAAAATAAGTGACAAAGAAAACATTATTAGGTATAATTGTTCTAATTGTTACTAAATTTACAAGGAGAGTCGTTTGGAATGAGTAATGGAACAATGCAAGAACTTCGTGATCAGCTAGATTCACTGAACTTAGAATTGCTTAACTTAATCAACCAACGAGCCGAAATTGTTCAACAAATTGGTGAGATTAAAGGAAAGCAAAGTACAAGACGTTTTGACCCGGTACGTGAAAGAGATATGTTAAATCATATCATCAGTAATAACGATGGTCCGTTTAAAAATGCAACGGTAGAACATATTTTTAAAGAAATTTTTAAAGCAAGTTTAGAAATCCAAGAAGATGACCATCAAAAAGAACTGCTCGTTTCACGTAAAAGAAAAGCTGCAGATACGATTATTGATATAAAAGGTGTGCAGTTTGGTGACGGGGATACGCACTTTATTTTTGGTCCATGTGCGGTAGAAAGTTATGAGCAAGTAGCTAAAGTTGCTGAAGCGGTTAAAGCGAAGGGACTAAAGTTACTTCGAGGTGGAGCTTATAAACCGCGTACTTCTCCATATGACTTCCAAGGATTAGGGCTTGAAGGTTTAAAAATCTTAAAGCGTGTAGCGGACGAATATGATCTAGCTGTCGTTAGTGAAATTGTTAACCCTGCAGATATTGAAGAAGCACAAGACTATATTGATGTTATTCAAATAGGTGCTCGTAATATGCAGAATTTTGAACTTTTAAAAACAGCCGGGGAAGCAAATAAACCGGTTATTTTAAAAAGAGGGATGGCAGCAACAATATCTGAATTTGTAAATGCTGCTGAATATATTATTTCGCGTGGAAATGGAAATATTATTCTATGTGAACGTGGAATTAGAACATATGAAACTGCAACTAGAAACACATTAGATATTTCTGCAGTACCGATTTTAAAACAAGAGACTCATTTACCAGTTTTAGTTGACGTAACGCACTCAACTGGCCGAAGAGACTTATTAATCCCGACAGCAAAAGCTGCAATTGCAATCGGTGCTGATGGGATCATGGCTGAGGTTCATCCTGATCCAGCAGTTGCCTTATCAGATGCACAGCAACAAATGGATATCGATATGTTTAATGAATTTTATAATGCAGTTACTAATTATGGGGCTACTGTTAAATAAAGTAAGGCTAGAAGTGTCAAAAATTTAAAAATATACAGCAGGACTACATGTCTTTAGCTGTATATTTTTTGTGTTTTTATTCAAGCTAGGATATGATAAAGAAGAATTGGTTTATAAAAAGCACACTTGCTTGCTAAATGAACTGACTCTTTGCTATTTAAGCGGTAGATTTAGTAAAATAAAAATAATTAGTTAAGTCGGAGGTGGCTAAAGATGAGTGTAACAATTTATGATGTAGCAAGAGAAGCAAACGTATCAATGGCTACGGTATCACGTGTAGTAAACGGTAATCCAAATGTAAAACCAACAACGAGAAAAAAGGTACTTGATACAATTGAACGATTAGGCTATCGTCCAAATGCGGTAGCAAGAGGTTTAGCCAGTAAAAAAACAACGACTGTTGGTGCAATCATTCCAGATATTTCAAGCACCTTCTTTTCAGAATTAACCCGAGGAATTGAAGATATCGCAACGATGTATAAATATAACATCATTTTAAGTAATTCAGATCAAAACAAAGACAAAGAAATTCATTTGATTGATACGATGTTAGAAAAACAAGTGGATGGTATTGTGTTCATGGGTGGAGAAATTACAGCAGAACATATTCAGCAATTTAAAACTTCCCAAGTACCTGTTGTTCTTGCAGCAACTCATGATAAAAATAATGAGTTGCCGTCTGTAAATATAGACTATGAAACAGCTACTTATGAGGCGACAAAGAAGTTAATCGAAGATACAAATGCTCATCCCGCACTAATTACAGGTGGCGAACATATTCAGTCGAATGGTTTAAAGTATAAAGGCTATGTTCGGGCATTAGAAGAGTCTTCCATTGATTTTGATGAAAGTTTTGTTGTTGAAAATGAATGCACATATAATGGGGGAATTGAAGCGGTTAATGAGTTATTAAATACTTTATCATCTAAACCAAAATCGATTCTTGTTGCTACGGATGAAATGGCAGTAGGTGTAATTCATGGTATTCAAGATCAAGGTCTTCATGTTCCTAATGATATTGAAGTATTTGGTTTTAACAATACACGGATTTCGCTAATGGTTCGCCCGACATTAACGACTGTGGTACAGCCAATGTATGATATTGGTGCGGTAGCGATGCGCTTACTAACGAAATATATGAATAAAGAAGAAGTAGAAGAAAATACCGTTATTCTCCCTCATCGGATTATAAAAAGAGACTCAACAAAATCATAAAAACGCCGATACATAATATAGCAACTAATAAGACTTAAGAATTCGGGAGAGATCTACACAATGGGGAAAAAGAGATATACTAACTCCAATAGGTATAACCCTTGGTTTTATAATGATTATGCTTGCTATATTATCGAATGGCGGTACAGAGGGAGTACGTAGCTTTGTAGACGTTGCTTCCTTATTTATTGTTTATTGAAAGCTCTAACGAACAGATTGAGGAAAGCGCAACGCAATTCCGGTTACATTGAAGCTCCGAACTACTGGAGAAGAATCAATGGTCTACAGAATCATATAATAAAAGTAAATACCACAGTAGAGATTATAAAATTTGCAGAAGAATACAACGCGGACATCATTGTATTCAAATACCTTGGGAAAATGAAACTTCCGAAGGGAGTTTATGGTGCAAAAAAGCTTCGTCACAAACTACACTACTGGTGTCAATTAGGCATTCAATCCAAGGTAGAAGAAATGGCTCATTACCGCAGTATGCGCATCAGAAAAATAAATCCTAAAAACACTTCTGCTCTAGCTTTCGATGGATTCGGTGAAGGGCAGTGAAACAACAGTAGAGATCTCGCCACTTTCCAAAGTGGTAAGATCTATCATGCAGATTTAAATGCGTCCTATAATATCGGCGCTAGGTACTTTATTAGAGAAATCCTTAAATCCTTTTCTGAAAAGAAAAAGTTAGCAGTTCAGGCAAAAGTTCCTGAGCTCCTAGCCAGAACACAGCAGACCTTGGATTCAATAATTAACTTACATCAGGCACTTAATATCAATGATACTAAAATTGCGTGACGTATAGCTGTATTTAAGTCAAGGGAGGCTCCACCAAAATCTTCGATTTAGGTGGAGAGGTTCACGGGATAATCGGTGTTTAGTCTGGACAAAATCCACGAATCTTGGAGGAGAAACTTAGCTTGTTTTTATATGGAGAAGAACCATTTGAACCGAAAGAAAAATTAATCTCCGAGGAAATAGTAAATGAAGCGTAGACCAAGAAGACAGAATAATAATGGTGCACCAAAGTGAATGGTTACATATTCGGACATGGTAACATTGGTTTTAGTGTTTTTTATTTTACTATTCTCCATATCCCAGATTGACGTTGGGAAATTTCAAAATATTACCGAACCTTTCAAAGTAGAGCTATTTTGGATTTTCTACCTTCGTCTGTTCCTTCTGAAAACAAATCCAGGGGAGACGGGATTGACATGGGTTTCGATTCTGAAGAAAATAAAAGGATGGGGCTGGAGAAGAAGATGTTGCTACCGTTTATCATGTATGAATAGGAATGGTTGATAATTTGGACCGGTCTCGGGCGAATATGGAACCGGGATTAACCATATGATTGAGGATGGCAGCTGGACAGATGAGGTAGAGCTTGGTAACATGTACAAACATCATGTTCAACACGTCTATAGTAAATCAAGACGGGGAGAAAGCTTTCCTGATTTATACGACATCCATATGGAAACAACAAATATTGTTTCTCAGCTAAAAGCCAGCCATGAATATGAAATTACGGATATAGATAACTATTATAATTTCTTCGGAGGATTGACGAAATCGATTGAAAAAGCCAAAGGTGCGCGTGTTGAGATTTATATAACCGATACAACACAGCAAACGCCGCATACAGAAGATGTAAAGTATGCCATTAACCGAGGAGTATGAACACGTCTGACCAACCCGAAATGGATAGAGGGCCTGCTGGAGCATCCGTATCATGGTGTACAACAGATGACGAAGCATACCGTAAAATCTACTGGGTTTGGCTGCAACTACAAACAAAGTAGATAATTGGATATTTTCCCATGTCCATGATACGTATGTGGAGGATAAAGCATTACAGGAAAATAATCCGTCAGGCAAATCAGCAGTCTATCACGATATGATGGGAACATTGATCGAGGTTTCAGAGCGGAGATATTGGAAGCCCTCTGAATCACAATAGCAATATTTTAAAGATGCATTTCTGGAAGCAGAAGCCCTGATGGAATAATGTATGAAAGCTGCACTTTGTTAAAACAAACTGTAAGAGGGTGTTCAAAAGTCATCAACGATTTTGAAGGGACGAGTAACTGCATTCCTGGGATCTGGACGTATTTAGTAGAAGAGTTTCTTCCCATTGTCATATTTTTTATTGGAATTTTTGAACATCCTCTATCTGCTTACTTTCTGAAATTCAGATTTTTTAACTCTGTCATATCTATATTTATACTATTTACATAGTTGATGAAATGGTTTAGAATGATTCTTATTCGTAATCATTATAATTTAAGGCTAATAAAATAAATAGCTAATATGGAAATAATTGTAAGATGAAAATGGCTATAATTCAAAAATAACTAAAGAGAAAAAACGCAAGCAAATGGTTGCCCAATATGCAGAATTAAGAGGAGAGCTAAAAGCAAAAGGGGATTATGAAGCACTTCGAAAGCTTCCCCGTGATTCTTCGTCGACACGTTTGAAAAATCGTTGTGAGGTTACAGGCAGACTGTGCGGCTATATTCTGCGTAAATTTGGCATGTTACGTATTGCTTTTAGAGAATTTGCGCATAAAGGACAAGTGCCTGGAGTGAAAAAAACTAGATTGTGATAAAGGAAACTTTATTTGGTGAGGGTTCTTTCCAACCTCCAATGAATATTAGTTGCACCGCAATAAATCTAGTTAGAATGTATAAACAGTTTAATATCCTTTGTTGTCTCTGTATTTTTAGATGCCATTAAATAAGATATGAGAGAAAACAGATGCTTCCGCTGTTACTAGGCGGAAAGCTGTTTTTTCTTCCGAAAATAATTAGGAGGGATAAGCTTGAATGATTTTGGGGAACTATTGTATGCTGGTAAGACCGACAACAACAAAAATGGTTTTGTATTTATTCTTTTAGGAATTATGTTATTTGTCGTCGCAAATTTTATCTATGCAAAAATGATGCTAATGGTAATTGGAGGCGTGTTTGTACTCGTCGGATTATACCTACTTCTATTTAAACGAAGTGAAAAATTTTCAATCTATGAAAACACGATTGTTTTGACTTTAAAGGGGCAAGAACTTTCAATTCCAAAAGAACAGATTAGCCATATCGAATATCAGAAAGTAGAAGTTAGAAGAAGTCCGGTCGTGAATTATTATCCAATACTTGTATTAAACAATCAAAACAAAGTGTTAATTAATAAGGCATTTAATTCCATTGTCAATCAAGATTTCAAGAAAATTATCGAGTCATACCTTTGAACAATAAGTCAAGGTACTTTATTAGAGAAATCCTTTTCTGAAAAGAAAAGGTTAGCAGTTCAGGCAAAAGTTCCTGAGCTCCAAGCCAGAACACAGCAGACCTTGGCTTCATTAATTAACTTACATCAGGCGCTTCGTATCAATGATACTAAAATTGCGTGAAGTTTAGCTGTATTTAAGTCAAGGGAAGCTCCACCAAAATCTTCGATTAAGGTGGAGAGGTTCACTAGCACGATTTTAAAAAGGGGTAGTCATTTATTTTAGAAACAGTTGAGTCCAAAGGATTAGAGATACGAGATGACGTGCGCAATAAAACACGTGAAGAAAGAGAGCAACTGAAGTGTCAAGTTCTCTCTTTTTCCACGAAATTCTATCTAAGGACGGACAAAAGGAAGACCATACTGATTATCAATCTTCATCTTAACCTTTTAATCCCAATATATCTTGTGTGAAACTAAGCTGGGGCGTGATATATGAAAGTCCCTTCTGTTGGTGCGACTTCATGACTTCTAATACAAATCTGGTTTTAACTTACAAATGCTTGGTCTAACTCCACCGTCTTTAGACGGTATCCGCTTTTGCCTTATCTTTAAATGTTCATATAAAGAAAACGATGTTGCTTCGCACAAATGGTTTAACAAAAACAACGACAAAATAGAGACAATCAAGCAGGTTTTACCAACCATTGATGAAGAAGTTTCGGCTAGTCAAAGCAAATGGCTAAAAGTAAAAAACTTTAAATGGCTGAAGCGTAATAACCAGTGAATCACGCAGATATTGGTGTTTAGCTATTGTTTTCACAGGATACAACAAGTGCTTCCATCTCTTCATAGGGCGTCGACTTTCGCATTCCTTGGAATGGGAGACTTACTTCAACGGAGTTAAAACAATTGCTAAAGAAAAAGTAGGATAACACAGGGGATTGTTTCTTATCTGATTCTGTTCGTGTATGATTCGGAATGATATAGGCTTAAGTAGTAGCAAAGGCTGCTGCCGAGAAAAGGGATCATTCAAGGTGTAGGCGGCGGTAACAGACTTCACCCAAGGCTGAGGTAATGACCGTGCAGTTTAAAAATGTGATTATATATACGAAAAGATCTATCATTATGATGCTTAGATAGTTCTTTTCTTTGCTGTAAATGAATAAAAGGATGAACGCTTGTTTCGAACCTAAACTCAGATTAGTTTCTTTGTTTTATATCCTCTAGAAGATTTTATCAAAATAGCCCGCGCACTCCTATATAATTTTATAGACTTCCTCTGTATACTACCATTTCATGTCGAATCGTATATAATATAGAAGATTGATGGTGAATTTGCCCATCAAATAACTCTTCATGTGCAATTTTTAAGTGACTTTGATCAACAATGTTAAAACCCTGTTGGAAATTTTGGTTCTAATCTAGTGGCTTAGGAATAGGAAATTAGATCTGAGATTTCTGAAAGGACAGGAAATGACTTGCAGTTGTTATTTTAATAGGTAATAATTAATAATATATTTTATAAAAATAAGTGATGCACTTAAACGGATAATTTTTGTCGAAAACAGAGGAGAACATGTATGGATTTAATTCGGGGACTCATTAGTTTTATTGTTCATATAGATGAACATCTTGTAGAGATCATTAATATTTTTGGCGGTTGGTCATATGCCGTTTTATTTTTAATCGTCTTTGTGGAAACGGGAGTAGTAATCTTTCCATTTTTACCTGGAGATTCCTTGTTATTTGCAACTGGTGCTTTTGCTGCGCTTGGCTCGTTTCATTTTACTTTATTGCTTGTTGTCTTTTTGGGCGCTGCTGTACTCGGTGATACGGTGAATTATCATATTGGAAAGAAGATTGGAACATCGATTCCGCCCAATAGTTGGCTTGGTAAAATGATTAATCAGGAAAAAATGGAGAAAGCGGAGGCCTTCTTCAATAAACATGGAGGGAAAACGATTGTGCTTGCTCGTTTTATGCCATTTATTCGTACGTTTGTACCATTTGTTGCAGGTGCCAGCCGTATGAATTATCGGTATTTCCTCATTTACAATGTTACCGGGGCTATTATTTGGGTAGGTATTTGTACAACATTAGGCTATTTATTCGGCAATATTCCTATAATTAAGGAGAACTTTTCGAGTGTGATTTTAGTCATTATCTTCATTTCTGTTCTTCCATCCATTTTTGGTTTTATTAGGGCTAAATTCGGAGCGAGGGGGAAGGTTAAATATAACAATTCTAGAAGATAGTTAATTGTTGATTGACAATAATCTTGGAACAGATCTAAGAAAACCTTTTATAATCAGGAACATATGGTTATACAGAAACACTGCATTTTTAACGCATTGGTGGAACGAAAGAAGGGAATACCGTTATATCGACCGTATCCCATTTCTTTATTTGTAGTGTTTGTGAATGCAGATGAAGAAGTAAGCCTTTAGTTAAACAGGAGTAACCCGCAGAAGCAGAAGACATAAAAGAGAAAGATTCCAAGAAAGAAGGGTTGGCACAAGCAACAGAAAACATGGCAGTTACCACTTCTCCGTTGCCAAATACAGCAACTAATCAATTTGACTGGCTTATCACTGGTATCCTGTTTAGGAACAGTCTTTTATATATATTTACAGAAACAAGAAAGAAAAATAAAAAATGAAATTAGGACGAATCCTCTGTGTAGTTTGATAGTAACCGCAACAAAATTTTGAGTTAATTCAGTAACCATCGTGCTGGATGGAGCTCAGTATTGGACTGGATGAGAATTCATGCTACATTGTATCTTGTAAAAAGTAAAGTCATTCCTTTGGATTTTACCTTTCCAAAGGGATGACTTTTTTGCACCTTAAATTGATTAGCTCTTTGAACAGACATCTTATACTTGTGTTCAAATGTAGCACTGAACAGCTTTACGATTATTATCCCCATTCACATTCAAAAAGCTTTAATTCGTCTAGATCCGTAGAACGAATACTTTTTATAAATTTCGCCAAATTATTTATTAAATCATAGATACCCATTTTTTCATTTCGTAAAGAGTCCATTATAAATCTATCTTTAGAATAATTGATATTAAGTTCTCTTTAATAAATTCATTCTTACCGTCATTTTTTAAAGGCAATTTTGACTCAGATAAAAAATAGAGGTAGAGTGGTTACATTACAACATGGATATATTTATGAGATACATACATACATCCTGAACCAACCATTCGTCAATAAAGATAAAAATACCATAGAATAAGAGGAGGACTATGCAATGGAGGGAAACTTATTGATTATTGAAGATGATCCTGAAATCAGTGAGATGATAGCAAATTACCTAGAAAAAGAAGGATACCAATCTACAGTTGTCCATGATGGAGAAGAAGCTCTACGTCAATTCGAGTCAAAACGTTTTGATCTTGTGCTGTTGGATTTAATGCTACCTAAACTAAATGGGCTGGAAGTGTTGCGGCGGATTAGAGCGCAAAGTCAGGTGCCCATTCTGATTTTGTCTGCAAAGGACGGGGAAGCTGATAAAGCACTTGGACTGCGAATCGGAGCGGATGATTATATTGCCAAACCGTTTTCGCCGATTGAATTAGCCGCACGTGTTGAGGCATCGATTCGCAGGGCGACGCAATATTCCAACACTGATCATGAAAATGAGCCGGAATCTCAGGTACTGTCTGTTGGCGAATTAATCATCGATCCCGATAATTTTAAAGTCTTGAAGAGAAACAAAGAGATTAAGCTGACCGCCAAGGAATTTCAGATCCTGAAGCTGTTCGTGCAACATCCGACGCGGGTTTATACAAAGGCGATGCTTTATCGACTTGTATGGAATGAAGAATACTACCATGACGATAATGTCATTAACGTACATATGAGGCGCTTGCGGGAGAAAATTGAGGACGATCCGTCCAATCCCCGTTATATTTGCACGCTATGGGGAATTGGTTATCGGCTGGGGGAACAGTAAATGGAAAGGTTCTGGTGGTTTTGGCTGATTGTTGCTGTGGGATTTATCCTATTGTATTCACGTGAACGGGCATCGAGAAGGACGATTCAAAACGACCTTGCCTATATCAACAAAAAAATGGCGGGATTTACAGACGACAACCAACTCCTAACGCAGGAAAATCTGCTTGTGGTGACCGGTGAACCCGAGTTGCGGGAGCTACTTCGTGCGGTTAATGCATTACTTGACTTCGCGCGTCAGTCGGCCTCGGATTATAAGCAAATGGAACAGTCAATGCGCAGAATGCTGTCGAATGTGTCCCATGATTTAAAAACGCCGCTCACTGTCATTGTGGGCTATGCCGAGGTACTTGACCAGAATTCCGACCTGTCTGAGGCTGAACGCCGCAGGATGCTTGGCCAGGTCTACAAAAAGACGATCCAGGTGCAGGAACTAATCAATGCTTTTTTTGATTTGTCTAAACTCGAATCGGATGATTACGACATTCCGCTCTCCATTGTGGACGTTTGTGAAGTGTGTCGTCAGCGTATATTGGTTTATTTCGATCTTCTTTCTGAGCAAAATATCAAGGTAGATATTCATCTTCCCGAAGAGCCGGTATGGGTGTATGCGAATGAAGAGGCGCTGTCAAGAATTCTTGATAATTTGCTGTCAAATGCCATACGTTATGGTGTAGATGGAGGGTATCTGGGATTGTCGCTTACACCGGGCAAAGAGGAAGTTCGGATTGACGTGATTGACCGAGGACGCGGCATCGCAAAGGCGGATCAAGAAAGAATTTTTGAAAGAATGTACACAATGGATGATTCGAGAAACCGTAGTATACAAGGTAGTGGGCTGGGGCTAGCCATTACAAAGAGGCTCACAGAGCGATTAGGCGGGCGCATTAGCTTGGTTAGCACTCCAAGTGAGCGCACTTGTTTTACTGTAACCCTTCCCAAGTCCGAATTCGGGCTCTATCAAAAAGATGAAACCGACAACTTAAGAAATAAGTAAGATTTTCGTCATTTAAAAGAAAGAATCCTTCGATATTCTAAAAGAGCATCAAAAACATGTCGGGAGTGAAGAAAATGACAAATGTGATCCGAACACGATTGCTTAGTAAAAGTTACGGAACGGAGGAGGTTGTGTCTAGCGTCAATATGATTGTTCAACGCGGCGAAATATACGGATTTCTTGGACCGAACGGTGCAGGGAAATCGACATTAATGAAGATGTTGCTTGGACTGGTGAAGCCCACTGGTGGAGAAATCGAGTTATTCGGAGAACGGTTACTCATCCATTCGACAGAACACTTAAAACGGATTGGACATTTGATTGAAACACCGGTCTTTTATGAGACGTTAACTGCGAAGCAAAATCTAGAGCTTCACGGGGAATACATGGGGTATTACAATACACAGCGTGTTGAGGAAGCATTGGAGCTGGTACAACTATCTAATATTGATAACAAACCTGTAAAACAGTTCTCGCTTGGGATGAGACAGCGGCTTGGTATTGCGCGAGCGATTTCTACCCGGCCTGAATTGCTATTACTGGACGAACCTGTGAATGGTTTAGACCCGGAAGGCATTCAAGTTATGCGAAATTTATTCCGCAGGCTACGTGATGAATGGGGTTTATCGCTTTTAATTTCCAGCCATTTGCTGTCGGAGATTGAACAGGTAGCCGATACGATCGGCGTCATCAATGGTGGACAATTAATTCGTCAGGTGTCTATGGAAGATGTTCGGGCATCCATGACTGATTATGTGGAGATTGTCACTTCGAATATCGCCCTTGCTGCCTTTGTATTAGAAGAGAAATTGGGCGTGAAAAATTTCAAACAAATTAGCGATCGTGCGATACGTGTTTATGATTTGAGAATTTCGCAGGATACGCTATCCAAAGAACTTGTGTTAGGCGATGTGCCGATTGAATCGATCAATCGGCACCATCATTCATTAGAGGAATACTTCTTCGATATGATAAAAGGAGGCAGTGACCATGATGCATCTTATTAGACTAGAACTTAAGAAAGGTGGCTTTACCAGTTACCTTTGGGGCTCCTTACTGGCTTACGCGATTATTGCCTGTTTTATAATGGTTCTTTATTTTACCGGTAATAACTTAGGGGCGGAAGGTTTTCAGAACTATGAGGATGCACTAAATGCTATTAATACATTCGTACTGGCGACGTTTATCATTTACGCTTCGGTACTTTTATCAAAGCTTATTATTAACGAATTTAAGGATAAAACCATCCATCTTTTATTCGCCTATCCAATAAACCGTAAGAAACTTATTCTTGCCAAGTTGTCGATCGTATTCTTCTGGACATTCGTCAATGTCGTTTTAGCCAATCTCCTCATTGACGTCTTGTTTATCACGATTAATCAGATCTTTGGCTATGTGTCGGGTACTTTAACGATTACGTTGCTGGTTCATCATGCCATATATGTGTTGCTACAGGCATTCGGAGCTGCCGGAATGAGCTTGTTGTCACTGGTGTTGGGCTTACGCAAGAAATCAGCAGCGTTCACTGTCGCTACATCCATTTTTATTGTGATGATCGTATGTTCCAGCAACGGTAACTTTAACTTAGCATCTATTATTGCGGTTCCTTTGTCCCTTGCCGTACTGGGTATACTTATTACTTATCTAAGCTTTCGGAATATCGACCGTGTGGATGTGGATTGAACGTGTATCAATTATGTGGGAATACGACAACTTCTATCTGACTATATACAGTTAGAGATAGCAATTTAAACTAGAAGAATACTAGTTAATAATAAAAGAGGGGAAATTTATTAATAGGAGAATTTCGATAATCATGACTTAATCATTGTTTTTATGCTTTTTGAAAGAAGAAATACCACATGCCTTAGACAATAAAAATAATGTGGATGTGGATCAATTAAGGAACGAGATCGACTTGGTAGAGATTTACATGATTTAGTTAATCAAAAACGTTTTTCTCTATCCTTAACGAGTTGATCCGTTAAAGAAAAGTTACGAGAGGAAAATCGAGAATGCTTATATAGATTCGAGCTACATTTGCCATAGAAGGAGCTCCCCTTGGTTTGTATTTGGTTTACCCATCTTAACTTACCAAAAATGGGCTCCTTTTGCTATAAACTTTCACTTGTTGGTGATCAGTGTATTTCACCTGAATCATTGTCTATATTGTATAAAGGCAATCAAGCTATGAATAATCTGGGCTTTTATGATATTCTTGCAAATGTAACAACATTATAGACATTGTGAGGGAGAAAAATGCGAAAAACGACTTAATTGTAGAAGATGAAGATATATTACGGAAAATCATGAAAGATTATTTATTAAATGAAGGATACGAGGTTTTTGAGGTAGTAGACGGAAATGAAGCTTTAGCAATATTTGAAAAACATGAAATCCATTCTGCCTGAATCAGATGGATGGTCTGTTTGCAGGCGGATTCGAAAGACGGCGGATGTTCCCATTATTATGCTGACCGCACGTGTTGAGGAAGATGATACATTATTAGGCTTTGAACTTGGGGCAGATGACTATGTGACGAAACCATATAGTCCAGCTATATTATTGGCGCGAGCCAAACGGCTATTGCAAAGCCGTAGTAAAATTAGCGCTGTGGAAGAACAACAGGTAAAATCTGCGAATGGAATTTCCATTAATATGGCTGCCAGATCGGTGATGGTCGATGGTCAAAGCATCAATCTTACACATACTGAATTTGAAATCCTCTCCTACCTTATGCAAAACGAAGGGATTGTGATTACTAGGGAACAATTAATTACCAAGGTTTGGGGCTATGAATATGCCGGTGATGACCGAACCATTAATACGCATATACGGAATATCCGAACTAAGCTTGGTGATAAGGCAGATGCGATCAAAACAATTGTACGCCTAGGCTATAAATTTGAGAGGACTGTATGAGAAGTAAAATTGTTTTTAAACTATTTACTTTGACAACCTTGCTTTGCGTGTTTATCTTAACGACAGTTTTTATCGGTCAAACGATTTTTTTCAAACAATATTATGCCAATCAAAAAATCAATGATATTCAGGCGGCCATGGATCGTTATGCAGACGATTATCTACAAAATAAGGAAGACAAATATGCCCAACAAAAACTGGAACAGGATTTTTATCGAGAACATAATACATGGATTACGGCATTGGATCAAAATGGGAATTTGAAAAACGTGGATGATTTTTACGTTGAAATCCAGTTGGAGCGAACGAAGGACGAAGCATTTGCCGATAAAACAATTCGTATTCCGCTCTACTATTTGCTGAATTTTGAGGATGCTTTATCAGATGATCCTCCTCTTGAACCAGATGTACCCATTGGTATATACGGAATTAAGAGAGGTTCGACTGTCGTCCCTTATGTCATCGGCCATTTAGGAAGATTTGTGCCTAATCCGCAAGGAACGATCGGAGCCTTGGATCCATATGAGCTGGAACAGGAACAAGAAAATGTAGCCTACTGGGAAAATAAGCAGTTGAAAAAAGCAGCAGGAGAATATCTCAGCAAGTGGATCGGACAAAACTCTTCAGGCCAGTTACAGGAAACAGATCGCTCCAAAGAATCTAGTCCACAATCGTCAGCCGAATTAAGGGAAGAGTCTAAAGTGGAGCAAGCTGAACCAGTAGAACCGGCAAGTTCACCGCAAGATATTGTTCAGTTGATTGGAACGGTTACAGCTGTACACCTTCCAAATCGGAGTGAAGGATCGAATGCTATCTTCACAAACACTCTATTTATGGATAAAATCAAAGATTTTCAAGCCTCTCTTCTGTTGAAACCAAATCCAACAATGGACCAATCCATTCAAGTGGAGGACGATGAGCAAAATAATATTCAGTACAAAATATTAATCAAGCCCTTGTCAATCGATGGTCACAGATCCTATCTAATTGCGATGACATCACTACAGCCAGTGGATGAGGCGGTGCAAATGGTAAAGGAGTATTATGTTTATTTAATTGTTTTCGTGATGCTTCTTGTTTTATTAGCATCCTTTTATTATTCAAAAAAAATCGCTAGTCCACTGCTGAAAATGAATCAAACAACGAAAAAAATGGCTAACTTGGACTTCTCTGAAAGTGTCACTGTGAAATCAAGGGATGAATTGGGGACATTATCGGAAAACATCAATACTCTTTCGGACACATTACACAAACATATTAAGCAGCTACAGCAGGATATTGAAAAAGAAAAGCAGCTAGAGAACACAAGAAGAGAATTTATTTCAGGTGTCTCGCATGAGCTTAAAACACCGTTAAGTATTATGAAAAGCACGATTTCCATTTTACAAGATGATGTGGCCAAGCATAAAAGGGGGTACTACTTTCAGGCACTGGAGAAGGAAGTGGACAAGATGGATCGGCTCATTGCCGATATGCTTGAATTGGCCAAATATGAATCAGGCACTTATCAAATGCAAATGGAATCCTTCTATATCGATGAAATGATCGAACGGGTTTGTGCCTCTCTTACCTTAGAGGCCTCCAAGAAGCAGGTGACGATCAGGCTAGCACTACAGCCGTTTGAAGTGATCGCAAATGAACATCGGATTGAGCAGGTGATCACGAATTTCTTAACGAATGCAATCCGTCATACACCAGAAGCAGGTGTCGTGACTATTTCGATAAAGGATGAAGATAATCAAGTGAAAATTTGTGTAGAAAACACAGGCGAACCAATTATTATAGAACGATTGGAAAAAATTTGGGATCGATTTTACCGCGGAGACACTTCTCGAGAGCGCTCAAAAGGTGAAACAGGTTTGGGACTAGCCATTTCCAGAAATATTCTTGAACTCCATGGAAGTAAATATGGAGTAGAAAATACAGAAACAGGTGTATTGTTTTATTTTCATTTAAGAAAAAACGAGTAACAGTTTGATCGGAGTAAAAGCTATCAGGTCATGGGACAGAGCCATGCTTGATAGCTTTTTTATGTACGTTGATAGGTGGGCGCCTTGTGCTTTTCTTAAAAGATAAGAAAGCATAAAAATTGGCTAATGTTTGGATCTAGCTCCAGCACCTAGCCCCTCTTGGTCAAAAACTCGCGCCAATAAAAGTCAAGACCGGACTTTTATTGTCTCAGAACATTTGCTTGTCGGAGGTCCAACAGGATGTAGATCAGAACGGCATTGCGACAGGATGTCGCGCTTTTAGCCGTTCTTCCTATTTTAAAGGTGCTTGCGCTTTTCTTATTTCTTTAGCCAAAATCCATCTCATCTTCATTTTATCTATATCTCGCATGTTTAATATAGTTATAGAAATAAAAGAGGAGAGTGGAAAGAGATGCAAAACCAGTTTATTAAGGAGAAAAGAAGGGTAAGAATCTTTTTTAAAATAGGTCTATTGTTTTTTTTAGTAGTTTCTTTTGTTTTGGCAATAGATTACTTCATAAAAGCGGCATCCTCCATTGACAAGATAGAGGATAAGAAAATAATGGTCGAAACGTTTGAAGAAACCAGTCTTTCACCACGAAAAAGCGAAGAAAAAGTAAAAGAAGAAGCTGATAAGCAAACGGAAGAGGAGATAGAAAGGGGGAAAGAAAAGTCAAAGGATAAGAAAAACGAGAAAATGGTCTACTTAACTTTCGATGATGGTCCAAGTGAATGGACCGGAGATTTTCTTGATGTTTTAAAGGAACATGGGATTCATGCAACTTTTTTCATGCAAGGAACCCATTTAAAGCAACCATCCTTTCAATCCGATGTGAAACGATCCATTGAGGAAGGCCATTATGTTGGCGCCCATAGTATGACACATGATTCTGACGAATTATACAAAAACAAGCAGTTTGTTCCAGAAATGCAGGAAACATTAGCGTTAATTTACGAGATTACAGGAAAGAACCCTCATTTAGTGCGTCCACCTTATGGATCTATTCCCGGGTTGCAAGACGAACTTATTCACGATCAGGTCATTGAAGCAGGATTGAAAGTTTGGGATTGGACAATTGACTCCCAAGATTGGAAATATCCCAATGACCCAAAAAAAATCATGGAAAATATAAAATCGACTACAACAGAGGATGTTGAAGTTGTCCTTATGCACGAAAAGGAACAAACCTTGAAGTTATTACCACAAATTATTGCTTTTTTCAAAGAGCAGGGCTATGAGTTTGAGGTCTACAGTGACCAACATCATTTTCCCAATAACTTTTTATCAGATTCTCGTTTATAAAAATGGATTTACCTAGAAAGGAAATTTATATGAAAATATGGAAAGTACTCATCTTGATTATAATCTTGCTTATAGCTTTTGCGGCGACTCATTTATTTGAATTTGAGAAAAATGAAAAAATCGTTGGAACGGAAAATAATAAAACGGGAAAAGCCGAAAAAAAATTGGCTTTGGAAGGAAGAAGAATTGTACTTGATCCCGGGCATGGTGGCAATGATATTGGAGCCAGCGGCCAAAATGGTACGCTTGAGAAGCAAGTTACATTAGAGACAGTGAATAAAATTAAGGCTGCACTAGAGAAAGCCGGCGCAGAGGTTCAAATGACACGTGATGATGATGAATATGTCGAACTTGAAGAGCGGGTAGAGTTGGCAGCTGAAAATCAAGCAGATTTATTTGTAAGTATCCATTATGACGCATTTGTGACAAACGATGTAGAAGGGATGACATCCTATTATTATCATAAACGTGACCAAAAACTAGCAGAATGCATTCATCAGCATATACTTATGGAGGATATTCACGCCCGTAATCGCGGCGTCTCTTATGGAGATTATTATGTATTAAAAGAAAACAAAGTACCAGCGGTGTTGCTTGAACTGGGATATATTTCTAATCCCGAGGACGAAGCCCGAATCAATTCAGCCGCTTTTCAAGAGGAAGTCGCTACAGGAATTGTAGATGGAATTAAGACCTTTTTTGAAGGATAAGATACAAAGCCACGTCTTGGATTACGGACAATCTTAATCTATCGTGCCCGTTCGAAGGCTGATGGCCGAAACGGGTAACGAATCACCCGTAATCGCCCCGGTTCAAAGCACTTTCTCCAATTTTATCGAATGCTAAAAAAAGCATAGACGATTCGACTTTTCGTTCTCCACATTTATCCAAACGAATGAAAAAAGACCGATTCCGCTCGGTCTTTCATCCATTTACTCCATTTTAATGGAAATCTACATCAATTCTTTGTCTATTATCATTTTCCAGCTTAGGCATCTTGATTTCAAGGACACCATTCCTATAAGTGGCGGTAACTCCCTCATGTGAAACGGGGCTTGGGAGTGAGATGGAACGATGGAATCGGCCAACATAACGTTCTTTTCGGTGCATATGTTCTTCATTTATTTCATTCGTTCGCTGGATAGTACCACTAACCTGTAACATGTTATTTTCAATAGTGATGTTCACATCTTCCTTTTTCTCAAGGCCTGGGATATCACAGGTTGCGACAACTTCATTCGGTGTTTCATGAACATCGACTCGAATGCTCCCTAGATTATGCTCGTTTTCAAATGAAACTGGAAAATCCGTAAAAAAGCGATCAAAATCTCTTCTCATATTGTCTAAGTGTCTGAATGGTTCATAAGGTATTAATGCCATATTGCTTTCCTCCCAATGTTTGATATCAGGGTTATTATCTCTAATGAATGAGAAAATATTCCTTTTCATCCCAGAAGAATTTTCGCAGGTTCGTGTATCAAGGAAAAATTTATGAAACAATCATTGAGATGTTTAAAGGAATACCTTCTGTGTCATTATGTAGCCCATATACCTTGAATTCTCCTAACTCGGGATGATATGGTGATTTTTCAACAAAGAGAGCTAGAATTATTTCCCAAGCAATAAGGGCATATATAAAATCGGCTTTTTTCTATATTTGCTCGTTTTAGGTACAGCAATGCCGATCGCTGTTGTCCGTGATTTTGAGTGAACCATCAGACCACATTCTTATATTTTCTCTATTATACCACTTAATACTAGGACCTGATATAAAAAAATTTCACTGGTCAAAGTTTATTTTTTCGCTATTATGATAGTAAAGGATAGAAAGAGATACGATCGGAGAAGGAGAAAGTGAAATGGATATAAAGAAGCTAAATGAAAATGAAAAGCCACCAATGGAATTACTTTTATTAGCAGACCCTTCAAGGAAACTTGTTGAAGAATATATCAAAAGAGGCCAATGTTTTGTCGCTTGTATAGATGGTCTTGTGATCGGGGTGTATGTTTTACTGCCGACCAGGCCTGAGACAATAGAGCTTGTCAATCTTGCCGTTGATGAGGCGCATCAAGGAAAAGGGATTGGCAAGCAGTTGATTAATCATGCCATTCATCATGCAAGGGAGCAAGGGTTTAAAACGATTGAAGTTGGAACCGGAAATTCAGGTGTAGCTCAACTTGCCCTTTATCAAAAATGTGGATTTAGAATGACTGGTATTGATAGAGACTTTTTCATTCGGCATTATTCTGAGGCCATTTTCGAGAATGGGATACAAGTGATCGACATGGTTCGTCTATCGCAAGATTTGTAGGATCGCTTTTTTAATCAGAATATATAGGTGGTTTCCGGTTAGACGATATCGCTGAGGCTGCAATTTTGGCGGGTTTCCCTCACTATAGCCTTAAAAACCATGGCGATAGAATGTGTATTAGGAACTTCAGGCCAGCACCATAGAATAACTGCACATCGAAACAGAATAGCAAAAAGACGGGGAAGAAAAAAGGCAAATATGGCTTCTGCTCATTTTCAATATCACCTTAATAAGGATTCATTTATTTAAGTCCGATAACTTGGAAGTTATTTGGACTTTTTTCTATTTGTTTGCGGCCAATCAGCCTCTTTTTTCATTCTAAAGATACAGGAACTTATGATGGTTGGAATAGACGGCATGCTTAAATTTTTTCTCCCTACACTTTTCAGGAAAATTTACTACCTTACTATTCTGAAGGTAGTGATATATTAAAATGGTAAGTTTTACAGTAGTAACATAAAATATGTTTCCTGTAATAAAATATGGTATAATGGAACTAGAAATTCATACACTAAAAAAACGTTCCATGCGGCTAACATGGAACGGATACAATAGACCAACCCCAACAAGAGGGGGAGGCACGTTAAGGAATAATCCCTCACACGCGGGCTAATGCACACGAGGGATTATTTGTTTTCTTTACTGGACATCATTAAAACGATCAAAGTCCCAAAAGCAATCATGAGACCTAATGTTTCAGAAACGCCCACCGGCATCACCTCCCTTCACGATCATATCGAGAAGGAAAAAGAGTGCGCCATAACCCCTCATGTGAAGCCAGTCCATTGGTTATTTTTAATTATATCATAAACGAACGTATATTCCTATATTATAGTATGATAAAATTATCTTTATCATTAACCGAAAACATTAATGCAGGGCGCTTTCCGCATATTATTTACTATTTTCGCTACACCTCCTAACCTAATTCTAATCTCCGTGTCCCCTGACTTTTTGAAAGCCGAAACAAAAAGAAAAACCCCCAGAAAAGAGGATAACTTATGAATGTTTTTTAATCTTTAAGGTACTAACACGTCAAGTTAGGGCAGAAGTTCTCAAGTCGGAGCTGGAGTTGCTCAAGTTTAGGCGAAAATTGTTCAAGTTAGTCAAGGTCATTTATTGTATATTCATCGGCTAATTGCAAAAGAGTCATGAAGTAAAACTCATACACATATGAAAGTTTATGTAATTAGTATTCAATAGGATTCATTTAGATCAAATAACTTATAGGCATGAAATGGAGTGGCTTGTGGTGGAGAAATTTAGAAGGCGGCAAAAGGTAATAACTATTAGTCTACTAGTTATTTATCTATTTTCATTAACTTGGATTATTTTGTTTAAAATGACTTTATCTTTTAATGAATTGCCTCACTTAAGAAATATTAATTTAGTCCCTTTTTCTGATTCGGTGATTATTAATAATCAAATTGATATTGAGGAGATTATCCAAAACATCATTATTTTTTTCCCATTTGGAATTTATTTGAACATGTTGAAGCCAAATTGGACCTTTATAAAAAAAGTTGTTCCAATAGCTAGTGTAAGTTTGTTGTTTGAAGTACTTCAATTCATATTTGCGATTGGTGCAACCGATATTACAGATTTCATAGGCAATACAGTAGGTGGAATTGTCGGCATTGGAGTTTACTTTATGCTCTGCAAATTATTTAAAGAGAAAATGAAAATAAATAAAGTCCTAAACATTTTAGCTTCAATTGGAACAGTTTGTGCTTTAGGATTAGTAGGATTATTAATTTTAATGAATTAAAATTAATACAAGAAGGTAGTTGCTAGACTATTTCCCAATTAGTTCAGGTCACTAAATTGAACATAGATCAAAAAATAATTAGAAATAAATCGTAATATACTGAGATGAGAAAAAGCATGATAACCTGATTGATGATCATGATTCTGTCAAGTGGATGATTATGTGGAAATCCATTCATAAAACGTGTTATAAATGTGTTATAAATGTCCAAAGTTATTGACATATTTACCAATATTGTTATAATAAAAATGTCCAATATTTTTGACATAGGTGATACGGTTGAAAAATAAAATTAAAGCAATAAGGAAGAAGCTGGGGTTAACACAAGAGCAACTCGCCAAGGAGTGTGGAGTTGTTAGACAAACGATAAATTGTATAGAGAATGATAAATATGACCCCACACTGGAGCTGGCTTTCAAATTATCAAAAACGTTAAAAGTAAAGGTAGATGATTTGTTTATTTATGAGTAAATTTCATTCAGATTATATGATAACAATGAAAGATATTGTAAGGGAAGGAAATGAAATCCTACATCAACCAACACAAAAAGTAATGATGCCTCCTTCTGAGGAAGATAAGGAAACATTAACTTGTATGTTGAATTTCTTGAAAAATAGTCAAGACCCCGATCTATCAAATAAATATAAATTACGTGCAGGAGTTGGCTTATCAGCGAATCAGATTGGTTTGAATAAGCGTATGTTCGTAGCTTATTTAACAGATGAGAGGGGTAAACAGCATGAATATACCCTTATTAATCCTAAAATAATTAGCCATTCAGTTTCTATGATATACTTACCGCCAAGTGAAGGTTGCCTTTCTGTTGATCGGGATATAAAAGGGTTTGTCCCAAGATATGAGAGGATTAAAGTGAAAGGGTTTAATAGTGAGGGAGAAGAAATTGTAGTAAAACTTAAAGGCTATCCCTCTATTGTTATTCAACATGAAATAGATCACCTAAATGGAATTATGTTTTATGAGCGTATTAATAAAGAAAGTCCTTTTAAACTACCAGAAAACTGCAAAAGTTTGTATTAAATTTACAAATCAGCTGGCTTTAAAGTATGTAAGTAATAGCCACTGTTTTAACAATTCGCTAAATACACGCTTGATTTTTCAAATCAGGCGTTTTCTAATGCAGTGCTTGAAATTATGAAACTCTCGAATTTTGTCGAAAAATTCCCGTTGACAAATTCATTTCTTCTTAGTAATCTTTTGTTAAGGTAATTTCCTCTTATTTCCTATCTCTATTATTTTTCATTTAAGAAAAATAACACATTTTTCCACTTTAGATGCCAAAATTTTTATTAGCCTCTTATTTTTTTAAGAATCTATCACTAATTATGTTTTTTAAAAACACAAATTAAATTACTAAAGGAGGAATTTTTGTGAGTCATGAAATGGTTGGATTAAATAAAGAGGGAGAAGAAATAGCCTATGTTCGTTTTACAATGGCGGATTTGAATGCTCATTTACTTTATGACATACTTGATGCAAACGAGCATAACGGTGGTGTTAGTGGAAAAGGAGCATCCGAGTCATATTCCTTGTCACAAGTCGAATCTGCATATAATTCCTATAATGATCTGAACATTGATTTAAAATCTAGCAATGGACAAAATGAATTTTTAACATGGCAACAAAAAGAAATTTCTAAATTTTTTAATAACTGCATAAATACAGCGCAAAAAGAGAAAATTGTAACAATATGTTTCTGTTAGATTGATCGTTTTCAGACATTTACTTGGTAAGTTTAAAGCATGCGCTTCAATTATAAGTTTCGTCCCCTTCACATTCCTACTTTTTATATAAAAACATGAAACTTCCAAATGTAAAAATTTAATAAAAATTTCTTCTTCCCAAATACTATTCATTTCAGTTATGATAATAGAGAAAAATAATTAATTGATGTAGTGGGGGAGGAACCTGCTGTGAATAAAAATATATTAGGAGAAACATTTGAAGTAAATATCCACCGTTTGGACGAGAAAGGATTTGGACAAGCTGTTGTTTGGCGAAAAAATGAAGAAGGAAATGAGCGAAAATTAAAACTTACTATACCATATACACTTCCTGGAGAAAAGGTCCAAGTTACCGTTGAACAACCACATAAGCGTCGTTGGAAAAGTAATGCAGAGGCCATTTTAGAACAACATTCTGATAGAGTAATTGCAAAGTGCCCTCATTTTGAAAAGTGTGGTGGATGTGTATGGCAACATTGGAGCTATGAAGGACAGCTTCAGGAAAAAACAAATTATGTGAAGAATGTTCTGCGGTTGCAGAAAATCAGCCCGGAAGTAGTTAAAGATACAATCGGAATGGAAGAACCATGGTATTACCGCAATAAAATGGAATTTACTTTTTCACCAGATGGTTCACTCGGTCTACATGAACAGGGAAATTACCGAAATATCATCCCACTTGAAACTTGTTTTATTATGGATCAAGAAATGAAAGAGACAGTTCTTTTAGTAGCGAAATGGGTAAAAGAAAATAAATTATCCGGTTATAATAAGGAAGAACGTGAAGGACTTCTTCGTCATTTGATGGTTCGGAAATCTTTCCATACAGGCGAAATAATGTTAGCAATTTTTGCAACGGAATCCCCAGATGAGATAGTAGGAATTGATGAATTAGTAACCCGGATCGAGCACAAATTTTCTCAAGTTAAAAGTTTATTATGGCTTGAAAATAGAAATTGGGCAGACCGAACGCAGGCAGAGCAAACACATATTTTACTTGGAAGAGATTATATTCATGATGAATTAGTGGGGTATCGATATCGACTTTGGTTTGATACATTTTTTCAAACAAATCCACTCCAAGCAAAAAAACTTGTCGAACTTGCTTTAGAGATGGCACAGCCGAAACAAACGGAAAAAATGATTGACTTATTTTGTGGAGTTGGAACCTTTTCATTGCCATTTGCGAGCCGAGTAAAAGAGCTGGCGGGAATTGAAATTGTGGAAACTTCTATTCAATCTGCTAACCGAAACGCGAAGGATAATGGAATTACAAACACGTACTTTTTAGCAAAAGATGCGCGTCACGGAATAGATGAAGTATTAACTCATTTTGGAAAACCTGATTTGTTACTCATTGATCCACCTCGCTCAGGAGCTGGTGGAAAAGTGATGCGAAGAATCGGTCGATCCAAACCTAACCGAATTATCTATGTATCGTGTAACCCTGCTTCTTTTGCAACAGATATCAAAGAATTGGAACCGTTTGGCTATACGTTAAAAACAGTTCAACCTGTTGACTTGTTTCCACATACTCATCATGTTGAGGTGGTAGCATTGATGTCTAGGGTGGAGAAGTAGGAGCTGTTCAAACGCTGATAAATAAAGGATTTCCAAGGTTGGAGGATTTTCTACCAGACAACTGGCAGTGCCTTTTAACCTTGAAAATCCTTATTTTTATTTGGTGAGGAAACAGGTCGACTGTAAAAAAGTGCGTGGGGTTGAGTTGACAGATTAGATAATTTCGTGGGGTTGTGGAGATAGGATAGATGTATAATACAGTTTTCTGGCACATTACCTTACCAAACTCCCATTGACTTCCTTATAGGACTTAATATCACAAGCCTTATTCCTAATCGCTGTTTTCACAAATCCACTAGCAACAGAGGTGGCTTGATAATGTAGAAGGCAGAGAACAAAAACACAATTGAGGAGTATTAATTAATAACTTTACATAGTTGATAAAAAGTTGATATTTAGGTAATATCATATGGTTAGTCCCCAAAAAGGAAGTTTTCTAAAAAGGGGAATTCAAAAACACAATATATAGTAACTATTTCACTGTTTCAATACCATATATAGTATAAAAATAAATGAATGACCTTTTTGGGAGTGAACCATCATATGAAATAATATTATATGAAGAGAGTGGTGATTATGACTGAGAAAATATTAATAGTGGATGACGAACAAGATATTGTAACACTATTGAAGGACTATTTTGAACTTAATGGATATCAGGTCCTCACTGCTATGAATGGTGCAGAAGCACTGCAAAAGGTAGCACAGAACCCTGACATTATTCTACTTGATATTAATATGCCAGATATAGATGGTATCGAAGTTTGTTCAAAAATCAGAGAGCATGTTTCTTGCCCGATTCTTTTCCTGACGGCTAAGATTGAAGAAAAAGATAAAATCAACGGTTTTAGAGTAGGTGGAGATGATTATATTGTTAAGCCCTTTAGTATTAATGAGCTTGGTGCGAGGGTTGCTGCACATTTAAGAAGGGAACATAGAAATATAAGCAAAACTACCGCTATATTTTCTAAAGACTTAGTCATTGATTATAGACAGCGTTGTGTATATTACAATAATCATCCCATACAGCTTGCTAAAAAGGAATTCGATATAGTGGAGCTTTTATCAATGAATCCGGGACAGGTTTTCGACAAAGAAAGAATCTATGAAAAAATTTGGGGTTATGACAGTGACGGAGATAGCAGCGTAGTTACGGAACATATTAGAAGAATACGATCAAAGCTTGCTTCCTGCTCATCAGAAACTTATATTGAAACCGTCTGGGGGGTGGGATATAAATGGGTAAAATAAAAGATATGCCACTAAAGAGAGCCTTTGTTACTTTGACTTTTATATCTTTACTTGTAGCGATACTGTTAAGCATTTTATCATTCTGGGGTATTGATTTGATAAGAAGCAATATAATGGACAAATACTACTCACCTAAAAATAACACAGTTTTAAATCCTAATATCGTTTTTGTTGATCCGTCTATCTTTAGCCAAACTGACCAGACGCTCTTAAAAGTTGTAGATTATTTAAAGTTAGCGTTTCCTCTATTATTCTCCATATTATCCATTATTGCAGCATCCTATATTTTTTATAATATAAAATTAAAAAAGCCTCTTGCTCTTTTAAAGACTGGTGCGAAAAAAATATCCGATAATAACCTTGACTTTACTATTGACCTTAAAAGCAAAGATGAAATGGGTGATTTGTGTTCTTCCTTTGAAACAATGAGAAAAGAACTTTTAAATAACAATGTCAAAATGTGGAGGTTGATGGAAGAAAGAAAACGCCTCAATGCAGCTTTTGCTCACGATTTGCGGACACCCATTACCGTATTGAAAGGCTATACTGATGTCCTAGAAAGCTATGTACCAATGGGAAAAATCAGTCAAGAAAAAATGATTTCAACAATTTCTTTAATGTCTGATAATGTGGTTCGGCTTGAAAAATATGTAGATAGTATGAACAGCATTCAAAAGTTGGAAGATACGGATATTAACCCTGCAGAGGTTAAAACTTCCGATTTTTATTCAAAAACTTGAAAGCATCACCCAAATTCTCTCGGAAAAACAAGGCAAGTTATTTACCATAGATAACCATATAATCCCCCCTACTCTACTTATGGATGAAGAAATTATACTTAGGGTTATTGAAAATATAGTTTCGAACGCATTTCGGTACGCTAAAAAACATGTATATATCAAGTGTAGTGTAGCACAGAACTTATTTGTCTTTGAGGTAACCGATGATGGAAAAGGGTTTGACCGCGAAGATTTAAAATTGGCAACAGAGCCTTTTTATAAGGATAAAAGCGCTTCAAACAGCAATCATTTAGGCTTGGGACTCAATATATCAAAGATTCTATGTCAAAAGCATGATGGTAGCCTTATTCTGTCAAATGAAATAAACGGTGGAGCTAAAGTTACTGCAACTTTTTCTTTAATAGTTGATAAAAAGTAGATATTTATTATTTATACTCTCCTTAGATTACAAAACTAAGGAGAGTGTTTTTTTATGTCTTTAAGAACGGAAGGACTTACGAAAATATATGGGAAAGGTCAGAATGAAGTAATTGCGCTAAATAATGCAACGATAGCTATCAATAAAGGGGAATTTGTATCTATCATTGGGCCATCAGGAAGCGGTAAGAGCACTCTTTTGCATCTATTAAGCGGTATAGACCACTCAACAAAAGGAAAGGTCTTTATAGACGAAAAAGACTTGTATGCTCTAAATGAAAAAGAATTATCAGCTTTTAGACGCAGAAGCTTTGGCTTTATATTTCAGCAGTTTAACCTAGTTCCCATCCTAACGGCTGAGGAAAATATCAGCATGCCAGTTTTGTTAGATAGAAAACAACCTGACAATGAATACCTAACGGAGCTATCAGAACTACTGGGAATAAAAGATAGGCTTACCCACTTACCCCACGAACTATCAGGCGGTCAGCAACAGCGGGTAGCTATAGCAAGAGCCTTAATTGCAAAACCAGATATTATATTCGCTGATGAACCTACTGGTAATCTTGACAGTAAAAGTGGTAGCGAGGTTATGAAACTTTTAATAAGCACCTCTAAACAACTTGGAAAGACATTAATTGTTATCACCCATGACGAGAAAATTGCTCGTCTTGCTGATAGACAATTTTCCATTACGGATGGTTATATTCAGGAGGTGAAATGAAATGCGATCTTATCTCTCTTTAGTATTTAAGGAAATAAGAAAACAAAAACTTACTACTTTTTTAATTGTTGTTGCCATCATTATGTCTACAGCTATGACAACAGTAATCGGCCAATCTATTGGGATTATGAAAAACCTGATGCTTGAACAGGCCCGTTCTTTAAATGGGGATAGATATGTAACTTTTCATGAATTGGATGAACAGCAGATTGAGCACTTGAAAAATATAGATGGAATCTCACAAGTTGGTGTAGTTAAGACCCCGGGTGTCATGAATATTAAAGATACCGGCATATCCATGATTGTCAGAGAGCATGACACAGTATCTATAAAGAATTATCCCAATCTATCTAAGGTAAAAAGAGGTAGGTTTCCAGAAACCCCTGGCGAAATAGCTATCGATGAAAATACCCTGAAACTGATGGGCATTAATCCTGATATTGGTGATAAAATACCCCTTGATTTAAGCGCAAGCTTGCTAAAAGGAACAGAACCACCCTTTAACTTCAGCTCGGAATATACATTGTCAGGCATATTGGAAAGTGATTATCTGGGGTATGTCAGCGGCATAGTAACTGCCATTGCAGGTCCAGGAACTGTAAATAATCTGTTGCCTGCCAAATATAATTTTGCTTCGGTAGATTTCAGAGTGGATAACTTAAGAGATTTTCAGAGTAAAATCAATAGTATGGCCACGGATTTGGGTGTAAAGGAGCATCAGATACAGTATAACTGGATCTATCTAAATGCGTTAGGAGTAGATTATGGAGGCACTGATTCGGAAGCAGACGGTGCTACTGGGATAGCAGTTATTGCAGTATTTATCGGCATTCTTGTATTGCTCGCAGCAGGTCTTGTTATCTACAATATATTAAAGATTTCTATAGTAAAGAAAATCAAGGAATACGGAATATTAAAAGCAATAGGTGCTGAGCCAAATCAATTATATAAAATTGTGATTGCACAAATTCTATTGTTATGTGCTATTGCTATACCTATAGGGGCAGCAGTAGGTGTTCTATCGGCAAATACTATAACATCAGCAGCAACTTCTATGATCAATCCTGAAGTATTTTTAGCAAATAGTTCTGAGCATCTTTCAGGGTTAATCCATGAAAATGCAAAAGGTTATTTTGTTCCCTTGCTCCTAGGCGCAGGCATTTCTTTAGTATTTTCGCTTTTGGCAGCACTCCCTTCGGCAGTTTATGCAGCTAAAGTGTCTCCTAAGATTGCATTGTCTGGAGTACCTCAGGCAATAAAAAGAAAAATAAGTAAAAGCAGAAAGATAACAAGTATTGAACGCCACTTAGCATGGCTTAATCTGAAAAGGAACAGGGGCAGGACAATTATCACCATTTTATCCTTGTTTATGAGTATTACGGTATTTGTAGCCCTGAACTCCTTCTCAAGTAATCTTGATATTTCAAATGCTATCAAAGAATTTAAAATGGGTGACTTCTCTATATCTAATGAGACTGTAGGAATTAAAAAAGAAGCGATACAAGAATTGCTTCAAAATAACAATGTAGAGCGTGTGTCCTTTGTGAAGTATTCTATGTATACACAAAAGCAGATTGAACAAGGAGAAGTCACAACAGATATTTCCTATGGCAATCCTAGTGAAACTCTAAAAATCATAGGAATTGATGAGCAGTATTTAAAAGAACTTTATCCTGATATTACAGCAAACCAACTAGCTGACTTTAAAAGTGGCAAGCTTGCTATCATTAAAAATCCCATGTCTATATCATCCGAACTTAAAAGTACTATCTTGAATCAAGGAGATATACTGAGGATTAATGATAGGGAGCTAAAAGTACAAGCTATTACAGGCAAATCAGTATCGATACAGGGAACGGGCTGGGTAAACGGCGTAGACGTTATTGTATATGATAGCATCTATGATGAGCTGACAGGAAAGAATGCTTTAAAACAGATTAACGTTTATGCAAAGGACAAATCAAATCTTGAAGATTTGCAGTCTACTGTAGAACAAGTATCGATAGATAACCCAGGGTCACGCTGGTTATCTTATAGCGAAACAGATAGGCAGATGCAGGAAAGCTTCTCCCAAACTAAAATTCTCGCATGGGGCTTTATACTGTTTGTAACTTTAATTGGTGCCCTCAATATCATCAATACCACCTATACCAATATTCATACAAGGATTAATGAAATTGGAATGCAACGAGCCATCGGTATGGATAATAAAAGTCTGTATAAAGTGTTTTTATGGGAAGGGGCATACTACGGAATTCTCGCAGCTATTTTCGGCTCTATGGCAGGTTATATAATATCCCTATTTATGAGCAGTGCTGCAACAGGACAAATGGGGTTATCAAGTGTACCTATTATACCGATTTTGGCAGGAAGCACTTTCTCTGTTGCGGTATGCTTGGTAGCAACAGTGATACCACTTAGAAAGATTAGGGCAATGAGCATTGTAGAAAGTATAGATATTATATCGTAGCCATAATTATTGATATCAAACTAAAGATAGGCATGGTGTATGTTATAATTTACCATAGGATAAAGTTTACAATAAAGAACTTTCATTAATATAGTATTTTCAATGATAAGGAGGGAGTATCTTGGCAGGTAATCGTTCTTTCAAAGAATACGTGGCTGATAGATTCTATAATGAGATGTTTGCTACCATACAAAGTTACATCTCAGATAACTACGACGATTTAGACTTACGGTTATACAGGGTTCGAGACATTGGCGGTATAGAATTATCAGATATAGAAGTAAAGTTTGTGTCAGTTAATGACTTACCGGACATGAAAATAGAATTTGATATTGCTGTTGAAGCTGAATTTGAAGTCCGGGAATCAGATTATCACTATGATGAATCAGAAAATTGCCGGCAATGGTTTATGCTGGAATGCTCAGGAGATTTAGATTGCAATTTGGATGATTTTGTAATCTCCAGTATAACTGAGTATACCAGCAAAAATAGGCAGCCAAAACCTATGTCAGACTCCCTTGTCCCTATCATTCATAAGGAACAACTAGAATCTGTTGCTACAGACTTCCTTAGAAGACATTGCCCTGAAGCATTAAAAACCCCGATGGCAGTTGAGCCACAGGTCTTGGCAGATAAAATGGGTCTTACAGTAGAAATGCGAGAGATTACAAAGGATTTCTCTGTTTTTGGGCAGATATACTTTCACGACTGTGATGCAGAATTTTATGATGAAGACAGCGATGAAATGGTACAAACCCGTGTGAATGCCCGTACAATAATTGTGGACCCAAAAGCTTACTTTCTTCGTAACTTGGGATCAGTCAATAATACTATTGTGCACGAGTGTGTTCATTGGGATCAACATAGAAAAGCATTTGAAGGGGTAAATATGAACATATTTCAGAGTTTAGATCCGTGTTATAACTTATTTGTTTTTGAAGATATCCTCATGGAGCCAGATGAGGATTGAATGATTATGGGTAAGGGGTGAAGTTTTGTTCTTATCAAAATTTAAATTAAAAGACAGTGAACCGTGTCCGTGCGGTAGCAATAAAAGATTTCAAGAATGCTGTAAGGGAAAAGAGCCACGAATAATTAAACCTTCTAAAAAACCAGTAGAAGTTCAGATAATGGAAAACATGAGATCTTCGATGAAGAAGTGTTGTATGCATCCGAATAAAGAAAAATGCAAAGGACCAATAAAAGGGGCCCATGCGTTACAGAATAACAAGATCATTTCTTTATTAGCAGGGTCGGAACGTCATGTATATATGTTAAACACAAAAAAGCAACCTCTTCTTATTCCTTTAGATAATGGTGAAGTAGTCCCTATGATGGAATTGAGTAAAGAAAGCGCTAATGATGCAACTACAGAAACTTGTTTCTGTGATTATCATGATAATATAGCATTTGCGATTATAGAAAAAGGTGCCTCTGATTTTGATGAAACAAGTGAAACAATGAAATTTGTTTATGCATATAAAGCTTTTATTTTTGAATATTATAAGCAGAGAATTGCATTTGATATATTTCAAAATAACTTTAAAGAAAATCCAATGGTTTTTCAATCTCCAGAAATGATAGGTATGTACAGAATGTTGCAGCTTAAGATGAAGGAATTCGAACCTGTAAAACAACATTTTGATTCACAAATACTTGGGAATACATTTGAAGGAGTTTCAACTTGTGCAATTAGGATTCCAGAACAAATAAAGTTTGCAGGCTACGCGTATATTGCTCCTGACTACGATATAAATGGTAAAAGAATAAAACATACAATAAAAGGAATTATGCATAGAATCGCAATTACAGTTTTTCCAGAGACGGCCCAGTCGTGGTTACTATTAAGTTGTCTTGAATCTGAAAAGCATATTTATGAAAAAATGTTTTATCAGCTTGAAACAGCTTCTGTAGATAAACTTAAATTTTATATAAATATGGTTTTACCGCTATATTCTGAGAATATGGTACTTAGTCCATTGTTGTGGAATGCCTGGAATGAAGAAATACAGATGGCTTATACATATTATGAATCTTCATGGACCAGAAGCGATGAGTATGGGAATGGGTATCGGATTTGGATTAAAGAATGCTGCAAGAGACAAAACTGGTAAAGCATATGGACAAGCACCAAAAATCAATTTATTTTTATGATTTAGTCGTTATGTTTCCGCCTACCGATAGTGTAAATATTTACCCTACTATGAAAGAGACTCGACTATATTGTGCACAGATTGTCGGATGGATAAACGCACCCTTTGATAATATTGATGATGAAAGGAGGTTGTTCAATGGATTCTTTAAGAAATATGAATAATGCATTGGCATATATTGAAGAGCACTTAACAGAGGAAATTGATTATAGTGAAGTATCTAAAATTGCTTGCTGTTCAGAGTATCATTTCAAGCGGATGTTCTCTTTTTTAGCAGGCGTAAGTTTGTCAGAATATATTCGGAGAAGAAGACTGACGCTGGCTGCACTTGATTTGAAAGATAGGGATTTGAGAATAATTGATGTAGCCGTCAAATATGGCTATAATTCAGCTGATTCATTTTCCCGTGCTTTTCATTCGCTGCATGGCATTCTCCCTTCTGAAGCAAGGAGTGAGAATACACAATTAAAAGCTTATCCTCGAATGACCTTTCAATTATCAATTAAAGGAGGATGCGAAATGAACTATCGTATTGTTGAAAAAGAGTCATTTAAGTTAGTAGGATTTAAGAAGAAAGTTCCAGTTATTTTTGAAGGTATCAATCCAGAGATTGCAAAAATGACCGAACTTTTAACACCCGAGGTTATTAAACAATTAAAAGCAATTTCAGATGTAGAACCAAGAGGTATCATTAGTGCTTCCACTAATTTTTCAGAAGGTAGAATGGAAGAAAAGGGAGAATTAGATCATTACATTGGAGTAGCAACATCAAGTAATGAAACTGCAGATTTTGATGTATTAAAAATTGATGCTAGTACCTGGGCTGTATTTGAATCGATTGGACCATTCCCGGAAACACTTCAAAATGTATGGGGTAGGATATACTCAGAGTGGTTTCCATCTTCAGGATACGAGGCGGTTGAAGGTCCCGAAATTTTATGGAATGAGAGTCCAGACACCGGAAATCCGAAATATAGCAGCGAAATTTGGATTCCAGTAAAGAAAAAAGGCCATTAAATAAATCAATGTTTATAAGGGAGAGGGCACTCTTAAATAGAGTGCTCTTTTCGTAAATGGAGTGGTTGCTTGAGTCGATCTGTTCCCGTCTACCGATAGTGCCAAAAACGCAGTGGATATGTTTCCAAGAACGGACATACTCAAATGACATTCATTCTGTCCTCTCGAGCCACGTGGAGGCTATAGCGTTGCTATGTCGACAAACTAGAAATCCTTAGTTTCACAACGTTTTACAAGCATGCACACTTTATACCAAATGGTGAAAATGGGCGCAAAAAAGTGATGAAAAACCATATTGAGGTTTCGGTAGGAATTGAACTGGTGTGTGGGAACACAACAGAATAATAAATTTTAACTTAATAAATACTATAATTTTTAGACGTTCAATTAAAATGGGCGTCTTTTATGCCTAAAATGAAAGAGTAGAGGTGGAATATGGCCGCACTAACATTAGGTAGTTTATTTGATGGAATTGGTGTATTTCCTTTGGCGGCTTCTCGTTGGGGCATTACACCAATATGGGCAAGTGAAATTGAGAAAGCACCTGTATCTATTACAAAACGCCATTTCCTTTACATGCTTCATCTTGGAGACATTACAAAAATAGATGGTGGAAAAATACCACCTGTTCATATCATTACTTTTGGTTCACCTTGTCAGAACTTATTA
>NZ_JAXHDD010000032.1:0-46050 GCF_037072025.1 Pseudogracilibacillus sp. SO30301A
CGACTCGACGTCTTGGAGATCGAGTCATTCTTTCCTAGTGGTGATTAAAATAGTTATGTCACAGTATCCTTCGACTACTTATGACAGTATCCTAGTTAGAGTGGAAATCATGATTCTTGTTTCATTCGTTTTTAATTATTTATACGAAATACTTTTTTAGCATTCTCTGTTGTTATGTGGCAAAGTTCTTCATATTTCATTTCTCTTAATGTAGCTATTTGCTCGGCGACTAGAGTAACGAATGCAGGTTCATTCCGTTTGCCTCGATATGGGTGTGGTGCAAGATAAGGGGCATCTGTTTCAATTAATAGACGGTCTATCGGAATCACTTTTGCTACTTCTTTTACTTCTTTTGCATTTTTAAATGTAACTGGACCACCTAAAGAAATATAAAAATTCATTTCGAGACAAGCTTCCATTTCAGTTATATTTCCACTAAAACAATGCATAATTCCCCCAATATCTTTTGCGTTCTCTTCTTGTAATATATGAATTACATCACTAGTTGCTTCTCTATTATGAATAATGATTGGCATATTGACACGTCTTGCCAACTGAATTTGCTTTCGAAACACATTTTCTTGAACGTCTTTTGGCGACGTATCCCAATGGTAGTCTAGACCCATTTCTCCGAGTGCAACAACCTTTTCATGATCACTTAATTTTTCCAACATACTCAAATGTTCTTCTTTATAATCTATAGCATCAACAGGGTGCCAGCCTACAGCTGCATAAATATTTGCATGTTTTTCAGCAATATCTATTGCAAGTGGGATAGTTTCGTTATCAAAACCGACCACAACCATTTGTTTAACACCCTTGTTATGTGCACGTGCAATAACTTCTTCTACGTCTTCCTTAAATTGTCTTGCATTTAAATGAACATGTGTATCAAATAACATCATCATACCTCCAAATAAGAGAAAAGGTCGTCCTCCTTGATAGCGAGTTCGACCTTTCTAAATTATTTAACTACGGAACCGTTCGGTAAAGACTTTTCAACGGTAGCTAAGGATAAGTTTCCTTTTTCATCTTCCCCTGATAAAATCATACCTTCTGACATTTCTCCACGTAATTTAACTGGTTTTAGATTTGTAATACATATTACCTTTTCACCTACCAAATCCTCTGGTTGGTAAAATTCGGCAATTCCAGAAATAATTTGCCGCTTCTCAGATCCAATATCAACTTGCAGTTTCAGTAATTTATCTGCATTCTTCATTTTTTCCGCTTTTAATACTTCTGCAACACGAAAATCCAATTTCATAAAATCATCGTAGAGTACTTCATCTTTTTGTTCAACTTTTTCATCTTTAACCACAGGAGATTTCATCATACTTTTTATTGTAGCAATCTCTTCTTCCATGTCTAAACGTGGGAAAATAGGATTGCCTTTTTCCGTTTTAATTCCAGCTTGAATACTTCCAACTTCATAAATACTATCCCATTCTTGCAATGAAGCATCTTTAATCCCTAGCTGTCTAAAAATTTCTTTTGGTGTCTCCGTTAAGAATGGCCGTAACATGACAGCAGTAATTCGAAGCGATTCTACCAAATGAGCCATTACATTGCCAAGGCGATTTCTTTTTTCGTCATCTTTTGCTAAATTCCAAGGCTCTGTTTCATCAATATATTTATTCGTTCTGCTTATAAGCTGCCAAATGGAAGATAATGCAACAGAGAATTGCATTTTTTCCATTGCAATTTCTACCTTTTTAACGGTATCTTGTACAACTTGCTCTAAATCCTCATCTTCTTTATTTTCGGCAAGTGTAAATTCAGGCACTTCTCCATCAAAATAACGACCAATCATCGCTACTGTACGATTAAGTAGGTTCCCTAAATCATTCGCTAAATCATAATTTATTCTTTCGACAAATCCCTCAGGTGTAAAAACACCATCAGAACCAAATGGAACTTCACGAAGTAAATAATATCGTAGCGCATCTAGACCAAAGCGATCGATTAAAGGAATAGGATCAATAACATTTCCTTTTGATTTCGACATTTTACCGTCTTTCATTAATATCCAACCATGAGCAAACACCTTTTTTGGTAAGGGAAGATCTAAAGCCATTAAAATAATCGGCCAATAAATGGTATGAAAACGTACAATTTCTTTCGCCATAATATGCACATCTGCAGGCCAATACTTTTTAAACTTCTCCTCATTTTCAGTACCATAACCTAGTGCTGTAATATAATTCGTTAACGCATCAATCCATACATAAATAACATGTTTTGGATTTCCTGGTACTTTAATTCCCCAATCAAACGTCGTACGGGACACAGCTAAATCTTCTAATCCAGGTTTAATAAAATTATTTAACATTTCATTTTTTCTGCTTTCAGGTTGGATAAACTCAGGATTTTCTTCATAATACTGGACAAGTCTGTCTGCATATTTACTCATTTTAAAGAAGTAAGATTCTTCTTTTACTTTTTCTACTTTTTTACCACAATCTGGACAGCAGCCTTCGTTTAGTTGCAGATCAGTAAAGAAAGACTCACAAGAGACACAATACCAGCCTTCATATTCGTCTAAATAAATATCCCCTTGCTCTAATAATTGCGTAAAAATCTTTTCGACAATTACTTTATGTCTGTCTTCTGTCGTTCTAATAAAATCGTCATTCGTAATTTTTAATTTTTTCCATAATGATTGAATCGTTTCAACTATTCCATCTAAATACTTTTGTGGTTTTAATCCTTGCTCCTCAGCGGCTTTTTGAATTTTCTGTCCATGTTCATCTGTACCTGTCAGATACATAACTTCAAAGCCACGCATCCTTTTGTACCTGGCGATCGCATCCCCGGCAACAGTTGAATAAGCATGTCCAATGTGTAAATTCCCACTCGGATAATAAATAGGTGTTGTTATGTAAAACGTATTTTTTTCTGACATTTTTTATCTCCTCTTTTTTGAAACTTATCTAATCTATTTAATCACCATAGGAAACATGCCTTCTGGCAAGCTTCTTGCTTATAGTAAATTGTATAAATCTATTGTATATACTTTTACTGGAAGATGAAAGTATATATAATTTTTGCCACTTTTATTATAATGTAACCAATTAATTAGTATACCATGAACTAATTGACTAATTTAATCGAAACATTTACAATAATTGTAATTCTATTAATTATTTATTGTTCAAATTTATTTACATTTTTTTGATAGATTGCTACAATAATAATGTGAAAAAATTGTTGAAATATACATTTTTATACATTCAATGCTATAGTATAATAGAATAGTATAGTTATTATCAATTTATTTCGACTTAGATGAAAGGGGATCGTAATATAATGAAATCTACTGGAATGGTAAGGAAAGTTGATGAGCTTGGAAGAGTAGTTATTCCAATCGAGTTAAGGCGCTCATTAGGAATTAAAGAAAGAGATGCAATTGAAATATTCGTCGATGAAGATCAAATTGTATTAAAAAAATATGTTCCTAATATGGCCTGTCATATTACAGGTAAAAATACAAACGATAATGTCGCTTTAGCGAAAGGAAAAATTGTACTTAGTCCAGAAGGTGCCAAAGCTTTAGTGAATGAGATACAGCAAAGCTTTAACTTAAATGAATAATGGTACCAGTATACATCGATTGTAAAAATAAATAACGGCTTTTTTCTTTTTTTGCGATAAAATAGATCGATACAATTTAGACATACTTAAAACTTGCATCATTGGGGATGCAAGTTTTTTACTTTTTCACATGAATTTTTTGATATACTTCTCTTCGTGATATGCCTCTATCGACTGCCACTTGTTTCATTGCTGCTTTATGCGACATTTCATCGGAAATTTCATAATGTTTAACGTGATCTGGAATGGATAAGTTTTGCCACCATACAGAAGCATTTTCTTCTCCGGCGTCATTTCCTTCTACAACAATACAACATTCGCCTTTTATCTCATTGTTCTCAGCCCAACGCAAAACGTCTTTCCCATTTCCTCTTAGAATTTGCTCGTATATTTTCGTAATTTCCCGGGAAATAGAAATTTGTCGATTTCCTAGTAGTTTTACGATTGCCTGTAGTGTATCTTTTATTCGGTAAGGTGATTCATAAAATATGAGTGTAGCTTTCAAAGAACCCAATCGTTCCAATTCAGCTTCTTTCTCTTGTTTCTTTCTAGGTAAAAAACCATAAAATAAAAATTCATCTGTCGAAAGACCAGAACCAACTAATGCACATAATGCCGCATTTGCTCCCGGTAAAACTACTACTTGCATTTCTTGATTGATTACTTCCTGTACAAGTTCTGATCCAGGATCTGAAATTGCTGGCATGCCAGCATCACTTACTATGGCAACATTCTTGCCCTGTTTAAGACTTTCTATAAGTTGTTCAAATCTTTCTCTTTTACTATGCTCATGGTAACTAAGTAATCGATTTTTAATCTCAAAATGATTCAAAAGTTTCTGGGTATGCCTTGTGTCCTCCGCCGCAATAATATCCACTTCTTTTAATGTTTTTATTGCTCGAAAAGTCATATCTTCCAAATTTCCAATCGGAGTTGGGACGACATAAAGTGTCCCGGTTTCCTTCTCTTCATAACTTACTTGTACATTCATTTGATGTCATCCTTTTTTCGTTAATGAGTTCGATTTTGTCTTTTCTTTGGAGTTTTTTTATGGCATGTTCCCGTTGCAAAGCAGCAGACTTTGTTGTTAACTCTTCTTGATAAACCAATTGAAATGGCCCTCTACCCCGTGTATATTTCGCACCTTTTCCACTTTCATGTAATTTTAATCGGTTTTCAATATCTGTTGTATATCCAGTATATAAAGAGTCATCCTTGCACCGTAACATATATACGTAATGCTTATTTTCCATAAATGATCTTCCTCGCCCGATCAGTATAATTCCCATCATGTTCATAAATAAATAGTGGTGGTAATACTTTAAGACCTGTCCTTCCATCTCTAATTCCTTCCAAAAGAATTGTATTTGCAGCCTTATCAGCCTTTGGGTACACGTACTGAATTCTTTTTGGTTCTATTTGATATTTACGAAAAAGTGTAAGCATGTCCACTAACCGTTCTGGTCGGTGTACCATAGAAACTTTACCACCCGGTTTCACGTACAATTTACATGCTTTAACGACATCTTCTAATGTACAGCAAACTTCATGTCTAGCAATCGTTAAGTATTCATTTTGATTGTGCTCCGTTGTATTCGGGGACGAAAAATATGGAGGATTACATGTTACAACATCATAATAACTTTGTTTTAATCCTTCGTGTCTTTCTTTTAAATCTCCTTCAATAATGTTAACTTTTTCTTCCATTCCATTTAATTTCACACTCCTATTCGCCATGTTGACTAATCTATTTTGAATTTCAAGTCCAGTAATTTTCCCTTTTGTTCTTTTTGCAAGAAAAAGTGGAATGACTCCATTTCCTGTACATAAATCAAGAATATTTCCTTTGTTAATCGGTACATATGTAAAATTTGCGAGTAATACTGCGTCAAGCGAATATGAAAATATTGTTGGACTTTGAATTATTTGTGTTTTTCCATCTGACATTAAGTAATCCAGACGCTCGTCATCCATTAGATTTACCACTAAGCACCCTCCATATTCTGTCTTTATTATTCAATACTTTAAGAAGATGTTCAAAAAGTTCGGTAAAAATGACACTGTGAATTTCGCACGAATGCTTGTTTCTCTGCTACTCATGTATCTAAATGCATACATTCCGCTGACGGGAACAGCGCCGCCTCGAACTTCTTGGTCCTTTTTATCCTCCTTTTATGAACACGCACTTTAACTATATTGTATTAAATAAATAAATTTATCGTAAATTTTTTATAAAAAAATTGTCTCCTATCTTGATGGGATCTTATCCAATCATATAGGAGACAGTTTTCATTTTAATCAAATAGTTCGAGGCAAAATAAACAATCTTCATCTGTTCTTGGACTTCCAAACTGCATATGGCAAATATGAAAGCCTTCTTTATAAATGCGAGCTAAATTATCAAAACCTTCACCCGGTACGGTAGCTTCACGTTTTTTCTTCGTTGTCTTTTTCTCTTCTTGAACATGATCACGATTTAAATAGGTTCGTAAGTGCTTATTTTCGATAGTTAATCGATGATTTTCCTCAATGAGCTCACCTAAGTCATTTTTTAAATTCCCCAATTGCTCATAAAGTTCACCGATCTGAGTTTCCATATGTGAAACTTGATCAAAAATTTCTCTTTGCCTCTTACTCAAGCGTCCCACCTCTTTACTATTACTGAACAGAAATGATCTTATCCTCGATTAGTTCGTCTAAAGTATATTCAATAATATTTTGATTTTCATACATTTCAATCTCTATTACTTTTTCTAAAATATTTAATCCAACTACTTTACCGCGACCATTATTTGTATGAATTTCTTCCCCAATATCTGGTAGTTGCCTTTTTGCATCTTCATAACTATCATTTTCATAGCGTAAACAACACATTAATCTTCCACATAATCCTGAAATTTTAGTAGGATTTAATGATAAGCTTTGGTCTTTAGCCATTTTAATTGAAACTGGATCAAAATCTCCTAAAAATGTTGAACAACAAAGCATCCTGCCACAAGGACCAATGCCGCCTAACAATTTCGCTTCATCACGAACACCAATTTGCCTAAGTTCAATTCTCGTTTTAAATAAAGCAGCGAGATCTTTAACCAAGTTACGAAAATCAATTCTACCTTCAGCAGTGAAATAAAATATCACTTTATTTCGATCAAATGTATATTCTACATCTACTAAACTCATGTCTAATCGATGATAATTTATTTTATCTATACATATATTTAAAGCTTTCTTCGCTAATTGCTCATTTTGTTTCACATTCTGTTTATCTGTATGATTTGCAATTCGCATTACCTTTTTCAAAGGAAGCACGACATCCTCAATATCTACTAACTTATTAACAAGCACTACTCTGCCAAATTCAACTCCACGTACTGTTTCTACAATCACATCATCATCTAACTGTATGGATAAATTATTTGGATCAAAGTAATAAATTTTTCCCGCTTGTTTGAAACGTACTCCGATTACTTCTATCATCTCATAAACCACCTCTAAAATTGAAGTACAAGTTGTTCCATCACTAACGTAGGATGTACATTCTGATTGACTTTTTGTTTTGCTTCTAAAAGAGTCTTTAATAGTTGAAGTAATCTCTTTTGTGAAAAATGATGGACAGAACGTGTTAAGAGACCATCATCGGATTGGAAAAAAGAAAGTGAGCCAGACCTGCCTACTTGTTCATTTGTAATATCTCTAAATGCCAATAACAAAATATCTAAACCTTGTTCAATATCCTTTTTATCTTTTAAGTTAGTTAACCACACTTGGTGGATAAAAAGATAACGTTCCTCATAATTTGAAAGTAACATATATATAAATTGTTCAACTAAATCTCTTATTTTATAAATCTTTTCTTCTGTATGATACTCTATTGCTTCATCTATATTATTTGTTAAAGCACTAAGTAAACGTGCGTTATTTTCGTTAATTGTTATACTTTCTAATTGGGTTAAGTTTTGTTGAAAAGCTAATTCGTCTAATGGTTTTAAGTCAATTAACTGACAACGAGAACGAATAGTTGGAATAATTCCTTGCCCGTTATTTGTTAATAAAAGGGCAGTAATTTCAATATCGGGTTCCTCTAAAAACTTTAATATTCTATTTGCTGCATTCACGGTTAACGCTTCAGCAGGATTAATAACATATACCTTTTTTGAAGATTCAAGTCCTGTATAGGAAAACTCTTTTCTTAATAATTCAATCTGTTCATTTTTTATGGAAGAGCCCTCAGGCTGAACCCAGTGAACATCTGGATGATTACCTGATAATATACGTGTACACATATGACATGTTTGACAAGGCTCCATTCCATTTTTCTCCTGACAAAAAAGGGTCATTGCTATTAAGTTAGCAAGCATCTTTTTTCCAGTACCACGTGACCCTTGGATGAGATATGCATGGGATACACGATCTTTTTGAAAGCTATTTATTAATATTTTGCTAGCTAAAGGTTGTATTTCACTTAGTTCTGACCATGTTTGCATAAATTAACATCCTTATTATGTTGATAAATTAAATAACAAAGCCCTAATTTCTCCAATAAATCCTAATAAATCAACGGTCTGTTTTTCCTGATCAAGCACATCTTTAGTAAGTTGGACTAGCTTTTCAACAACTTCCTCGACCGTTGTTAACTTATGACCAGACCCTGTCATATTAAAACTTCTTGATTCTTTTAATGATAAACCACTGTGAACAGTTTCTTGTAAAAATGCTTCATCATTCTTTTAAATTTTGCTAAATATTGTAAGGAGCGAAAACGGGCTATTTTTCCCCTTGTTTTGTAATATCCCTAATTAAACTCTCGTTTTACTCGAAAGGATTCTGACCTAACAACCTGTTATAAAGTTTGATTTTCATTCATTTACTTTTCTAAACGGTTTTTGGTCGATGGTTAGAATTAATTTCTTGACCAATTTTCATCTAAATAGCCCCTTTTCTCCTAGTTAAAAGCGATAGAAAGATTCAATCGGCAAAATAAATACAGTTGCTCCACCAACTTCCACCTTAACTGGCTTTGGTATATACGAGTCTGCATTTCCCCCCATCGGAGAAATTGGAGCCACCATTTGCTCTCTTTGTGAACAATTTTCTTTAATTATTTTTAGTGCTTCCTCAATATGTTCATCTTGACAACCAATCATAAGCGTCGTATTTCCTTCTTTTAAGAAACCGCCTGTTGTTGCCAGTTTTGTTGTTTGGAAATTTTCATCATTTAACGCATTGATTAATCGATTGGAGTCCTTATCTTGGACAACCGCAATTATTAGTTTCATTTTCTAACCTCCTTCAAATGAGAAATAATATATTTAAATGCATCTTCCGTAACCTGATTTACCGCTTGCTCTGCATCAATTCTTTGGATGCGATCTGGAAACTTATTTAGTAAAATTTGATATCCTTCATATACTTTGTTATGAAATTCCATCGCTTCCAAGTCTAAGCGATTTTGTTCTCGGTTACTATTCAATGCAATTCGCTTTAATCCCTTCTCAGGTTCGATATCGAAGTAAAGCGTTAATGTTGGCATACACCCTTCAATAGCAAACTGATTAATTGTAAACACTTCTTCTATCCCTATTTCTCGGGCATAGCCCTGATATGCAAGACTGCTATCAATAAACCTATCACAAAGCACAATCTTTCCTTCTTGTAATGCGGGAAGCACTATCTCAACTAAATGTTGTCTTCTCGCTGCTGCATATAATAACGCTTCTGTTCGTTTTTCCATTTCTGTATGATCTGGGTGAAGAATGATATGACGAATTTTTTCAGAAATAGATATACCACCAGGTTCCCTTGTTAAAAGAACACGATATCCCAGCTCAGTCAATTGATGATGGAGTCGATCTAGTACCGTTGTTTTCCCAGCACCTTCCCCACCCTCAACTGAGATAAAAAACCCTTTCATTTTCTCTTCTCCTTTTGTAAATCAAAGATGTTTTGTTACTTTTATATTACTGCGAATAAGCTAGTTGTAATTTAGAAGCGGAGTTTTTAGAGATTTTAACCAACATATTACCTTTGCTGTAAAGGTATGTTTCTTACCGATAACTTATTCATTCGGTTGTTACGAAACAAAAATATTGAAAAGAAATAAGCTTGTTACATCTATTGTATCATGCTTTTCTAATTAATTGTTCTTTATTATATAGTGTTAATTTGGGTAATTGCTACTATGGTAGACAAAAAGTTACTGTCATTTCATTTTACTGAGATATAAATGATTAATCGATAAAATAAGCATGTATCCGTAAGATTCTTTGTTATATAACACTTATTTTATACAGAATGTAATTGAATGCAAGAAAAAAGAAAAGCACAAGCGCTTATTGTCAACTGTTTAGATGACTTTTAAGCAACTTGTGCATGGTCGATATTCTGTCTCTATGAAAAAAGCTTTGATTGATTCATATTTTTTAACTTTTGTACATAGTAGCGATATTTTTCTTCTCGTACTTCGGTATGGACGATATTGTATTCACATTGTGTGCAAATAAATAATGTATATAAATGAATACCCTCTGCCTTTTTCTCTTCACAAATCACACATTGTCCCATACTATTCACCTCTATCGTCAGTTTAGTAGATAGTATCTCCTAATCTAACGATTTTTATACATTAACTGATAGTACGTGCTCAAAAAGTGGATAAAAAGGATCGAGTCGGTTAAGACCGTTGACGTCCTGTCAGCAACACCGACACTAGTACGTCCAGTGCGTCGAACTTTCAAGGCGGCGTAGTTTCAAGCGGCGGAATGTATGCATTTAAATACATGAGCAAAGATTTGGCACGCAGGAAAAGTGTTCTTCTTTTCCAAGGAAACGCTTCTAGCACGCAGAAAAAGTGCTTTCCTTTTTCAAGGAGCGGAGAAGCAAGCCAACGAGCTTCCACAGGACGTAGTGACCTCGACGTTCGATACAGGACATGTCGGTATCTAGTCGAAGTCCCCCTCTCGATGTGTCACTTTTACCGGACTTTTTGAACTTCCTATTATAGTATAAATATATGAATAGCAGCTAAAGATGTTACACCAAATAAACCTAAAATGCTACTTATAATTACAGTAAAAATATTTATCGGTATATGAAGTCCAATCGCACCGCCAAATACATTTAAGAAAAATAAAAATAAAACGCCAATTGTTAATCGGATTACACCTGTTCCAATTAATCGTAGAGACTTCGCTGGTGAACGAAAAATAAAAAAAAATCCGATAATAACTAATATCCCCATTAGAATCATAATTGCTTTCATGTTTACTTCAGCTCCTTTTATACCTTTATTAGTTTTTATGTATAAAAGGATAAAAATAGAACCTAAAGAACATGTTTGTATAGCAAAACATTAATATCTTAACGCACTAATTCTCCGATGTTTCGCTTCCTTTAATAGAAACATATATTTTGCCTCAGCTAATTGCAATGTTTGCTGACTTTCTTCCATCAGTTCAATACTGTTATCAATAATATATCGTAGTTTTTTCCATTCTGTTTCTAAAGTAAAAATTACATCTAGTAATTCATGATCGACTTCTTTTTGTCTCCTTCTTCTCCTCATAATGTCACCCTAATAAATTAGTTTTCTATTTTTTCTCTTTTAATCTTTACTAGTTATTAATTCTTTTGTGCTAACTTTATAATCAATTGTTTTAAAGTTCGCGACGTCCTTCTAATGATTTGGCTAAAGTTACTTCATCGGCATATTCTAAATCTCCTCCAACAGGTAAACCATGAGCAATTCTCGTTGCCTTGATGCCTGATGGTTTGACAAGTCTCGATATATACATTGCCGTTGCTTCCCCTTCAATATTTGGGTTTGTCGCAAGGATTATTTCTTTTACGTCATGCTCTTTTAATCGTTGGATTAAACTTGGTACATTAATATCTTCAGGACCAATTCCGTCCATTGGTGATATAGAACCATGTAAGACATGATATTTCCCATTAAATTCTTTCATTTTCTCCATTGCAATGACATCTTTGGAATCCTCGACAACACAAATTACCGACTCATCTCTAGTATGATCTTGGCAAATGGAGCATGTCTCTTGGTCAGAAATATGCCCGCAAATCGCACAATGCGTTAATTCACGTTTTGCGCTAACTAACGCCTTTGCAAAATCAACAACATCGTCATCATTCATATCAATCACAAAAAAAGCCAGACGGACTGCCGTCTTTGGTCCAATGCCTGGCAATTTTGTAAAACTATCGATCAATTTCGATATTGGTTCTGGATAGTACATCATGTTAGCCTCCTAAGGCAATTGAACCATTAAAACATGCCTGGCATATTTAATCCTTTCGTAAATTGCCCCATCGTTTGCTCTGTTTTTTCTTCAATTTGTTTCATTACGTCGTTTATTGCAGTAAGAATTAAATCTTGTAGCATTTCCACATCGTCCGGATCAACTACTTCTTCCTTAATTTGAACATCTAGAATTTGCCTGCTTCCATTAGCAACGACTGTTACCATTCCACCACCCACAGACGCTTCAAACTCCATTGCTAAAAGCTCATCTTGTGCCTTCATCATTTTTTTCTGCATTTTTTGCATTTGTTTCATCATATTACCCATGTTTCCCATGCCTTTCATGTATAACTCCTCCTTAAAATATATGCATTCAAGTTCTATTTTAGAAGGTAAGAAAGTATAAAACTTTCTTACTTCTCACTGGCTAAAAGCTCAGGCGTCCTGGGACTAGGACTGCGCTTACTCGTCCCACCGTAAAGCATTTGTCGCAGACGCCAGTACTAGCACATCAATCACTCGTAAGTGCAACTAGGGCTTTCGCTATAAGGCTTGGCGATAAGCCAAATTTTCTAATGTTTCATCTAGTCACGAATTTCTAATATTTCATCTCCAACCAATTCTCGAGCTTTTTCAATTACCGGATCATTGGCTGATTCTTGTGTTGGTTCTGCTTCCTCTTGTTGACTTAAAAATTCACTTCGAACGGTGTGCCAATCTTCTTCCGGTATCGGGATGATTGGCTTATGATGGGAAAGTATATTGGCGAGCGTTGATTCAATCAGTTCTTTATGTTCAAGAAATAACGCACAGTGAATTTCATATTTAAATCCAACTACAATTGCTTCTTTTGAGGCTGCCACCGGCTTACTATCTTGAATGGTTGCATGAGCCGGAGCATTTTTTCGTTTTAACTGATCCAGAAAATTCGCCCATTCTGCTCTTACTAGCTGCAATGCGGATTTTTCTGCCTGAGTCAGTACCATACGAATTCGTTCATGTGGAATATCATAGGTTCGTTTCTTTGCTCTTGGCATTTCTCTTTTTCTTGTAGTTGATGCAGCTTGAGCAGAACTGTTAGATTGTCCTACCTCATTTAATTTCTTTTCTAACAAGTTAATCCGCTCAGTTAAATCCTTCACTTCTGAATTATTTATTTGCTTTTCTTCTATATTTTGTTCTGTTTTATTATGTCGATTTGTAATGGTCAATAAAGTGATCTCTACAAAAATTTTGGGACTATTCGTCCATTTTGTTTGTTGTTCACACTCTGTCAGTTGAACAATTGCCTCTTGAATCCAACTTGTTTCTATCGTCTCAGTAAATTTTACAAATTCCTCTGTTACGATAGCCCTTTCTAAATACTCTTCCAATTTGGGGTTTGTTTTATAAAACAAAACATCTCGTAAAAAGTAGATAAAGTCAAACACAAAACGTCCCGGATCTTTTCCACTCTGAATAAGTTCATCGAATAGTCGCAACGTTTCTATCGTTTCTTGTGCATACATCGCACGAGCAATATCTGTCAAAATATTTTGTGAGACCCCACCGGTTACAGCAAGAACATCCTCTATTTCAATTTTTCCATTACTATAAGAAATTGTTTGGTCTAAAAGACTGAGTGCATCACGCATGCCACCTTCAGCCGTCAGTGCAACAGCCTCAAGTGCTGCAGTAGAAATTTCAACCTCTTCATAATTCATAATCTCCTGAAGCCGTTCCATAATAACACGGTTACTTATGGATTTAAAATCAAAGCGTTGGCATCGTGAAATAATCGTAAGTGGAATCTTGTGAGGCTCCGTTGTTGCCAAAATAAACACAACATGTTCCGGAGGTTCTTCTAACGTCTTAAGTAAGGCATTAAACGCATTTGTTGAAATCATATGGACTTCATCAATAATGTACACTTTATACGGAACGGAACTTGAAGCGTATTTAACTTTATCACGAATATTTCGGATGTCGTCTACGCTCGTATGAGAAGCGGCGTCAATTTCAATTACATCCGAAATCGATCCATCTAAGATTCCTTGGCATGATGCACATTCATTACACGGTTCTTTCGTCGGCATCTGTTCACAATTAATGGTTTGCGCAAAAATTTTCGCAGCACTAGTCTTCCCTGTACCTCTTGGGCCAGAAAAAAGATAAGCATGCGAAAACTTACCAGTTGATATAGCATTTTGTAACGTTTGCGTAATATGGGATTGGCCAACGACATCTTTAAATGTACGAGACCGGTAAACACGATATAATGCTTGATAACTCATCCGACATGTTCCCTTCTACCGTTTCCCTATCTATTATAGCTTATTTAAAGAGCAATTTGAACTGTTAGAAGTAATGAAAAAAGACAATTAAAAAAACATTTTATGCAATTAATGTGAAAATGCGACGTATCCGTCAGGTTAATTTCAGCTACAGGCTTTTTTTTTCGATAAATTACCGAGATTGAGAACGATCGAGGACGCCGCAGACAAATTTTTATTTCCCTATACTCGTGCTTCCATCGATTGCAGGAATGAAAAACGCTTAATCATACCTCTGTAAAGCGTGGTTTCATCGATTTCGGGAATGATTAGCTATTATTCGTTACCTTGTGAACGTGATTTCACCGATTACGAGAATGATTAACACTTAATCATTACCTTGTGAGCGGGATTTCATCGATTATGGGAATGATTAGCAATTCATTCACTTTTTATTCAAAGGGCATACCGTACAGAAATGTTACACCGGAGTGATTTCTGTAGCGGTATTGTACGTTGCAACTTTGTTTGGAGCTAAGCAGTAGAGCTTACCCCCGTTGTTACGTCACGATTTAGAATATGTTCAAATATCCTCAGTTAGTGATTCTTAACACTAAAAAATTAAAAGTAGGCTTATTTCCCTTTTTCCTCGTCTGCTTCTTTTTCAATTCGCTTCATAAAGTCTTCTGCTGCACTATATCCTTGTTGTTTCAAATACCAATTATTCACGGCAGCTTCAATTAACCCTACGACATCACGGCCTGGCTTTAATTGAATTTGGATATAAGGAATTTCCACATCCATATACGACGTAAATTTTGTTTCTACTTCTAATTCATTATATAAGGACTCTCCTTGCCATTTCACTAGTTCAATATCAAGCGCAATTCTCGATTCTTCTTGAAAAGCTTTTCGCCCATACATCCGAACCACATTTAAAAGACCTACACTACGAAGAGCTAATAATTCTTTATTCGTTTCATTATGGGTTCCTAGAAGTGTTTGAGGGCTGAGCTTCTTTAACACTACAATATCGTCGGCAACTAAACGATGCCCTCGACCGACAAGCGAATGGGCTGTTTCACTCTTTCCAACACCGGAATCGCCCCGTAATAATACACCAATTCCTGACACATTTACACATACTCCATGAACAGCAATTTCCGGGGCCAATCGTTTGATTAAATATGCATCAATTTTTCCGATAAACTCGTAGTTGGAATCATCTGTCCGTAATAAAGGGATTTTTCGTTCTTTACAATATTTTGTTAAATATTTCAATCCTTCTTGTCCATCTGTCACAATAATACATGGAGGATTATATTTAACGAGATTTTCTACCCGATGTTCGCGGTCTTCCTCTGGTAATGTATGCAGATATTGTATTTCATTTTTACCAAGAACTTGCACATGTTCTTTTGGAAAAAAATCCAAATACTTAATAAATTCCAGTCCTGGCCTCCTTGCGTTAGACCGTTTTATTAAGCAACTTAATTCTTCTTCTCCGGTTAATACTTCCAAGGAGAAAGCGCGTACTATATCTTGGATTTCAATTGTTTTTTCCACTTTTTATCATCACCTTATTTTACAACTCTCTATTCATTCAACCATTCTACCCTATTCAAATGCATCTGCAATTATACTATATTATGGCAATTTAGTATCGTGATTAGCACTCATCATTTACTTCTAAACGGCAACACTTTTTTTCTATTGCTAACCCTTTTATCTCTACAGCCCTTGCTCCCTTGTTCGATACACCAATCTCATTACATTTTCGACTACCTGTTCGATTAACCATTCACTTTTTTCCATAGATTCTTCTAGTGACATTGGCGCATTCGTAATACTAAAAATTGCATCGATCCCAGTTTCATAAATTTCTTCTGATGTTACTAAGTTTGCCCCGGTAATCGCAATCACCGGTACCCCATGTTTTTTTGCAATTTTTGCGACACCTACAGGGGTTTTACCGTAAATCGTTTGATCATCAATTTTACCTTCACCTGTTATAACAAGATCCGCTTCCTGTATGTATGTTTCGATATTCGTAATTTTCATTACCAATTCTATTCCCCGTTGTAGTTTTGCGTCAAAAAAGGCAATAAATGCAGCTCCAAGTCCTCCCGCAGCACCTGCTCCTTCTATACTAGAAACATCTACATGTAAGTCTTTTTTTAATAGTTGTTCATATTTTTTCATCGACTGATCAAGAGATGCAACCATATTCGGATCAGCCCCTTTTTGGGGTCCAAATATAAATGATGCTCCTTCAGGGCCTGTTAATGGGTTTTTCACATCACAAGCAATGTCAAATGTACATTCCTTTACCCGTTCATCCATTTTTGAAACAGAAATGTGTTCGACATCGGCTAGTCCTTCCCCACCAAACCGAACCGGATCACCAATCTTATCAGTAATTTGTGCCCCTAATGCTTGTGCCATACCGATTCCACCGTCATTTGTAGCACTTCCTCCTAAACCGATTAAAAAATGCCTAATCCCCTGGTCGAGGGCGTGCAGGATTAATTCACCTACACCATATGTAGTTGTCTTCATAGGATCCCGCTTCTCAACTGGAATTAAATCAAGTCCAGCTGCTGCCGCAATTTCAATAACTGCTGTCTTTTTGCCAACTATCCCGTAAAAAGCTTTTACTTTGCCACCTAAAGGTCCAGTCACCGTATGCGTAATTAATTTTCCATTCATACTATTTACAAGCGCTTCTACCGTTCCTTCACCACCATCAGCTAAAGGCATTTTAATAACATCTATATTTCTATCAACATTTCTAATGCCTCTTTCTATGGCATCGGCAGTGGAAGCGGCACTCATACTTTCTTTAAATGAATCAGGGGCAATGACTATTTTCACAATAGAGCCTCCTTATTTTATTAGTTCATCGTTTCAAAAAGCTCTGTTATAATTATTATGCTTAAGTTACAAGTCGATAGCAAATAAGACCTGTGAAGGAGATTTCAGTACGTGAACATACATATCATCACCGTCGGAAAAGTAAGAGAAAAGTATATAAAATTAGGAATTCAAGAATTTGAAAAACGACTTTCTTCCTATTGTAAATTAACATTCAGCGAATTAATGGATGAACAAGCACCAGAGCAATTAAATGAAAAAGAACTCCTCTCTGTAAAGAAAAAAGAAGGAGAACGGATTTTAAATAAAATAAAGCAAGACCATTACGTGATTGCATTGGATATAAAAGGAGTCAGCTGGTCGTCTGAACAGTTTTCTAAAGAACTAGAGAATTTGAGCTTCCAAGGAAAAAATCAAGTGACGTTTATAATTGGAGGTTCGAATGGGTTAAGTGAAGAAGTGCTAAGAAGAGCAAATCTAAAGCTCTCTTTTTCTAAAATGACATTCCCTCATCAGTTAATGAAGTTGATTTTATTGGAGCAAGTGTATCGGGCGTTTAAGATACAGCGGGGGGAACCGTATCATAAATAGCGGTTTTCTTTAAAATATAAGCCCCGAAGTAAGATTGGGGAGTTGTTAGTTATCGTATTATGTAAGGGGGGATCATTAGGGCTACCACCCTTTGTATACGCAAAACAATAAAAGAAATGTACTAGTTGATGGTCGCTTTAATTATGACGTGTTGAATCATACTGACCTAAACCGTGATGGTGGATAGTCTGGTGAAATCAATTTGAATGCGGTCAACTGGTCTAATTATGACCTTGTTGTAATTGACGAATCTCATAATTACCGTAACAACAATCCACGAAAAGATCGGTTGACGAGATACCAAAAACTGATGCAAGAGATTATTAAAAAGGGAGTAAAGACAAAGGTACTTCTTCTCTTTACTACTCCAGTTAATAATAAAATGAGTGATATTAAAATATCAAATCGCTTTTATTACTGAAGATCAAGATAGTGCATTAGCAGATGATGGCATTGAATCTATTGAAAATATTCGTTAAGAATGGCACAGATTGTTTTTGATCTTTGGTCAGAATTACCTAATGAAAAACGAACAACAGAGAACTTCCCCATATGGTTGATCCTGATTACTTTCAATTACTTGACCTACTCACTATCGCTAGAAGTAGGAGCATATTGAGAAATATTGTTGTATTCTTTATGACGTTTGACAATCGTTGCAAGGAATTTTCCATGAAGTAATTTCTATGTCTTAACTTAATATACATAAACTATAACTACAGCAACTCAGATAGGATTAGTACTAAGATACCTATTATGATGTGTAGAAATTCTTAATCTGACAAAAGAGGATATTCCTATCTAGCGAGAATAGCCTCTTTTCTTTAGAATATGTAATTGCCATGTTAAACTTATATAATTTTTCCGTTATTGCTTTAAATTGGTGATTATTCTTTTCATATATGTAACAAGGATTTAGAACAATAAATATCTTAAAAATACCGATGTTTTATTTGGTATATATAAACCATTGACTAAAACAAACATTGATGGTATACTTAAACCAGAATAAATTTTGGTATATAAAAACCATGAGGGGTGTTTTTGTTGGAGAATAAAATTAATGATTTAATCAGAGTAGTTGGTGAAGCAAGAGGAGATGTCAAACAGGAATCTTATTTACAGTTTATTGCTTTATATATAAGTCAAAAGTTGCAAAAAATGGGATTCGAGGAGATACTCACGAATATTGGAGATGAAAAAGTAAAAAGGGCTTTAAAAGACGTTTATGAGGAGAATTTTAATTTAATAGAAGAATTTAAACAGATATCGAAATTATCAGATAAGGAATGGCTAGAGATTATAGAACAAATATCAATATTTGATAATAGAGAGAACACTATACAAAAAACGCCTATCAGTATTATAAAATTAGCAGAATCACTACTTGATATTCGTAATAAAGATTCAATACTTGATATTTGCTCAGGATTAGGTATTACATTGGCACAATTGTCGATGGATAAAGATATAGCGCTAATGGGCGTAGAAATTAATCCTCAGGCATATATTCAATCTAAACTATTACTAAACATTATGAATAAAGATACATCAAATATTATTTTAGGTAATGCTCTTAAAACCGATATCAGTGTATTTGGAGCAAACAAAGTATTTATAAATGGACCACTGGGACTTAGGGTGTCAAAATATATATACGATGAGGTACTTAATAAAAAGTTTAATGGGACAGCATACGAAGAATTAATTCCTAATTATGATAGTACTTGGTTATTCGTATTAGATGCGGTTTTACATTTAAACTTTGAAAAAGTAGTAGTTGTCATGAATGAAGCTCCGTTGGTTAATAATCGCGATGCGCTTATTCGAAAACAATTAATGAAAGATGGTTTAATTGAAGCAATCATAGATCTGCCAGAGGGGTTATTGGATTATTCAGGCATACCAGTAAGTTTGCTTGTTTTAAGTAAAAATAATTCGAATGTTTCATTTGTTGATGCGACAAAACTGGGCACTAAAAAAAGACATAAAACTGTTTTAAGAGATGACGATATTGAAAAAATCATTAAAGCAATAGGGGTTGATGGACAATTAAGTAAAACTTGTAAATTTGAAGTTATAGAAAATGAAGATTTCATATTATCTTCAAAACGCTATTTAATTGCAGATTTACCATATGAAAATACAGTACAATTAAAAGATGTTGTCAAAACAATTAATCGTGGTGCAATGATTTCTAATAAAAATTTAAAGGAAATAGAGTCGGAAACACCTACACCATACCAATATTTGGCTTTGAATAATTTTACAAATGGTATAGTGGATAAGAAGTTGCCATTTATAAAGAAAGTTGATCCATCATTAGAAAAACATGTAATAAAAAATGATTCATTAATTATATCTAAAATGTCTCCATTTAAAGTGACATCTATTGAACAAAAAGAAAAACAAATATTAGTTAACGGTAACTTATACTTTTTGGAGATTGATAAAAATAAAATCAATCCAAAGTACCTTGAAGCTTATTTGCAAAGTGAATTAGGTATGAGAGAACTACAGAAATACGAAAAAGGAACCGTGATGAAAACTATAAGTATTCGAGATTTAGAAAAAATTATAATTCCAGTTCTAACAGAAGAGGAACAAAACAAAATTGAAAAAGTATATGATTTATTGAAGAGAGAACAAGAAGTTACTTTAGAGAGAATTAAGCGAATTGAAGAAGAAAAGAATAATATTATGGAGGTGAGGTAGGATGCAAGTAGATCAAGAGTTGCTATTTGACATCGCTACTGAGGCCTCGTCTATTTTAACTCGAAAAATTTTACAAGCTACTGACGAAAGAACGTTAAGAATAACGTTAAATGATTATAGTTTCATTGATTTGCTACCAGAACAAGAAAACAGCTTTACTTATCCAAACGGAAATATACTTATTTTTGGAGAGAGTAATGTTAAGGAACGTGTTATCTATCAGATATTTAAAAAACAAGGAATTGACAAAGATAGAGTGAAATTACATTTAGGATTTAATGAATATAAAAAATTTGATTTTAAACGTTTAAGTTATAGACCAGAAAATAGACTGATTCTATTTGGTCCAATTCCACACTCAACTCGTGATAAAGGAAATTACTCGAGTGTTATTAATATGATGGAAAATGAAGACGGCTTTCCTAAAGTAGTTAGGTTAACAGCGAATCAAAGCTTGAAAATAACACGAAATAGTTTAACAGAAGTGATAGAGGAAGAAGTGAAAACAGGATTTTTAAAAATTAATTAAACTACTATTATATAGGGACGCAGGGACGAATAATGGGGCGGCAATATGTATTTAACTGAGGGAGACAAGATTCCAGCGCCTAAGTCTTTCAAAAGTCAAAGAATCTAGTCAATCCTCTGATTTTGAACTGCTAACAGTAATATCGCAGCCTAGATTATAAAAGAAATGATTGTTACAAACGAACAAAGCTATTTCAATAAATGAACTCATCACATTAACATGATATCCTAAGATATAATGGTCAATTATAAATCGGGTTAAAAGTCTTAGTTTATATATCTGGAAAAATTATAACCATCGATTAATTATAAAAGCGAGTAACTATTTTGGAAGCATGACGATACGGATGCGCTGAGATGGTATATCAGTTTAAAAGGCATTGGAAAAAATTGTTGAAGCCTTCATTATCAAGTTGAAATATTTTATATATTGATTGAAAAGTAAATATAATTAAGGGAGAAAGAACATGATTACATCAGATGATATTAAAAGCAGATTATGGGATGGTGCTAATGATCTTAGGGGATCAATGGATGCCAGCCGTTATAAAGATTATATGTTAGGTTTAATGTTCTATAAATTCCTTAGTGATAAAACACTTGAAACATTTGTCAAAACGAGTGGTGTTAAAGGGAATGAGGCAGAAATTGTCCAAGCTTATGAAGAGGCTTACGAAAGTTATGGGGATAATCTCATCAATATGATTCAAAATGTCCTTGGATATTATGTTTTACCGAAACACTTATACCAGACGTGGTTAAAGGATATTCGTGAAGGTACATTTGAATTAGAGAAGGTAACAGAGAGCTTACAAAGCTTTGAACGTACGGTAGCTACAACTGGAGGTATTGATGACTTTAAAGGTCTTTTTTCTAGTTCTACGATTGATTTAACAGACACTGCGTTAGGAAGTAACTTAAACGCTCGAAGTAAAAATATCCGTAAATTAATAGAACTATTTGCCGATTTAAATATGGTTGCACTTCAAAAAGGTGATGTGTTAGGAGATGCTTACGAGTATTTAATCGGTCAGTTTGCGATGGAATCGGGTAAAAAGGCAGGAGAGTTCTATACACCACGTCAAGTAAGTGAAGTCATGGCACAAATTGTTGCTAAAACTACGGAGGTAAAATCAATTTATGACCCTACTGCTGGATCGGGTTCATTACTTTTAACGGTTAGTCGATATTTAACAGAAGATAACCGAAAGGATCTCCATTATTATGGACAAGAAAAAAATACGGCTACATATAACTTAACACGAATGAATTTATTACTACACGGTGTTCGACCGGAAAAAATGACTGTGAATAATGGCGATACACTAGGGCAAGATTGGCCTGAAGATCCGGAACGTCCCAATGAGGGTGTTCAGTTTGATGCGGTCGTGATGAATCCACCTTACTCAGTTAAAAATTGGAATCAAGAAGAGATAAAAGTAATAGATCCACGATTTGAAGTTGCAGGAGTTTTACCACCAGATTCTAAAGGTGATTATGCATTTTTATTACACGGTTTATTCCATTTGGGTCAAGGAGGTACGATGGCAATTGTACTTCCACATGGTGTGTTATTCCGTGGAGGGGCAGAAGGGGAAATTCGCAAACGACTTTTAGAGAAAAACTATATTGATACAGTTATTGGCTTGCCAAATAAACTGTTTATTAATACAGGCATTCCTGTAACTGTAATGATTTTGAAAAAGAACCGAAAGCTAGATGATCCTGTTCTTATGATTGATGCTTCTAAATCGTTTGTAAAAGAAGGAAAGCAGAACGTCTTACAAGAGAAGGATATTGCTAAAATTGTTGATACTTATATCGAACGCACGAGTGAACCGGGGTATAGTTATCTAGCAACAAAAAAAGACATCATAGAAAATGAATATAATTTAAATATTCCACGATATATTGAAGCAGTAGACGATGAAATTGCCCATAATGTGGATGCACATTTATATGGTGGCATACCATTGAACCAAATTAAAGAACTAACTGTGCTTCACGAGATGACAAAAGATGTTTTATATAATACGCTTATTGAATTACGTCCAGGTTATATGGAATTAACAGAATCAGTTAAAGACTTAACAGAAGAAGTGTTAACACATGAAAACGTACAAAGTCAAATCAAAGCATTAACAGAAGTAACTAAAGTCTATATGGATACATATTGGGAAAAGTTAAAAACAGTTGCTGATGTGAATGATATTGAACCATTAAAAGGAGAAATGTTATCGGAAATTAAAAAGCTATTAACACAATTTAATCACGTTAATACGTATGATGGTTATCAAATTATTGCGGAGTTATGGGAAAACATTCTTTCCGAAGATACGGAGAAAATTGCGATTAGCGACTTTTACACAGTTGGAAAAACACGCGAAGCGAATATGGTTACAAAAGGATCTGGTAAAACGAAGCGAACAGAACAAGATGGTTGGGTTGGAGCAATTGTACCGAATGAACTTATATTAAAGGAGCTCTATACAGAACAACTACGAGAAGTGGAAACACAAAAAGATGCTTTAGTGGCTATTAATGATGACATAAATGAACTCGTTGAAGCAGCAAAGGTAGAAGAAAGTGAAGAAGAAGCGGCATTAAGTGAAGCGTTAAATGCGAGAGAAGATGACTTTACTATATCAGCAGTTAGAGCAGAAATAAAGAAAGTTGCAAAAGATACGGATGAATATGTTTTATTAGATAAGGTTAGAAAACTATTAGATGAAAAATCATCTTTAAACAAATCAATTAAGGAAAAAGAAAATGCATTAAATGAACAAGTTGAAGAAAGAATTGAAAACTTAACGAATGAAGAGATCGATCAACTCATGTATAAAAAATGGTTTGGTCATTTGATAGAAGACATTACAAAACTTGTAGAAGTACCGCTTAAAAATGAATTGGATATTCTGAAAGGGTTAAAAGAAAGATATGCTGATACGCTAGAAATAATTGAAGAAGAAAGTAAATCATTAGAAGCACAATTTGAAGCAATGCTGCAAGAATTGGTGGTGACGCAATGAAGGAAGAGAAAAAGCTAGTGCCGAAGAGAAGGTTTAAAGAATTTGTGTGGGAATGGAAAAAGATTGATTTGGGAAGTATTGGATCAACATTTTCGGGATTGTCTGGAAAAACTAAAAATGACTTTGGACATGGGACGGCGGAATTTGTTACTTACATGAATATTTTTAATAATACTATTTCAGATATTAATGTAACGGAAAAAGTGGTCCGTGATGATAAACAAACACAGTTGGAATATGGAGATATATTATTTACTACATCTTCTGAAACGCCTAATGAGGTGGGTATGTCCTCAGTATGGCTAGATAAGAGACCTAACGTATATCTAAATAGTTTTTGTTTTGGTTTTCGACCAACTATTAAATTTGATTATTACTATATAGGATATATGCTTAGAGCAAATTCGTTTAGAAAGCAAATGGAGATATTAGCTCAAGGTATTTCAAGATATAATATATCGAAGGCTAAAGTATTAGAAACAGTAGTTTTACTACCGTCAGTCCAAGAACAACAAAAAATCGGCGAGTTTTTTAAGGTTTTAGATGAAAGAATTGCAAATCAAGAACGGAAAATTGCTAAAGTAAAAGCATTAAAGTCTGCTTATTTAACTGAAATGTTCCCGCAAGATGGTGAACTTGTACCGAAAAGAAGATTTAAAGGATTTGAAGGAGAATGGAAAAATGGAATGTTGGGAGACTTTGGTACAGTTGAAATGAATAAACGAATCTTTAAATGGCAAACATCTAGTGCAGGAGATGTGCCATTCTATAAGATAGGAACCTTCGGACAAAAAGCTGATGCATTTATCTCATATGATATTTTTAATGAATATAAATTAAAGTACCCGTATCCTAACATAGGAGATATATTGATTTCAGCTTCAGGAAGCATTGGTAGGACTGTAGTATACAATGGTGAAGATGCTTATTTTCAAGATTCAAATATTGTATGGTTAAAACATGATGGTAAGTTAAATAATCTTTTTCTAAAACAATTTTATAAAATCGTAAAATGGAATGGCTTGGAAGGGAGTACTATTCAAAGACTATATAATAAAGATATTTTAGAAACACAAATTAATATTCCACCTACGTATGAGGAGCAACAAAAAATCGGTGAGTTTTTCAAAAACTTAGATGATCAAATTATAACCGAAGATAAAAAGTTAGAAAAACTAAAGAAAATGAAAGAAGCATATTTAGAAGAGATGTTTGTGTAGGGAAGGAGGTACATAGATGAGTAATGGGCGAAAGAATGCGGCGGAGAAAGCTTTTCAAGATAAGTTCGTTGCTAAATTACAACAATACAAATGGAAAGCACCAGATTTTCTCAATGGAAATAAACAAAAAGTAACTGTACAAGATTTAGTCATTCATTGGCGCAAGGAACTGAATCGAATGAATGCGGATGTTTTAGAAAGTGTTCCTTTAACAGATAATGAATTTGCACAAGTGATGGCAAAGGTATTGCAAATTGATAACAGTTATGAAGCGGCAAAGATATTAGCAATGGAACAATCGACTGGGAAAATTGATGGCATTTATCGAGATTCTCAGCCAGACGTAACACGCGAACAAATTACATTGACAATCTTTAAAAAAGCACAAGTACGTGGCGGAGATTCGAGCTATAATATCGCCAGAGAAGTAGAAACACCGAACGGAAATCGATTTGATATTGTTTTACTCATTAATGGTCTACCACTCATTAATATTGAACAAAAGCGTACAGATAAGACGCTCGAAGAAGCATTTAATCAGTTTAAACGTTATTATGCAGATGGTGAGTATGTAAATAATTTTATGGCATTTTCACAAATGATGGTGATGACGTCAGAAGTAGCTACTCGTTACTTTGCAACACCAAAGTCCATTCAGGCATTTAATCCAAGTTTTTTATTTCATTGGGCAAACAAATATAATCAACCCATCAATCATTGGGAAGATGTGATTGGACACTTCTTAATGATTCCGATGGCACACCAAATGGTTGGCGATTATTTAGTCATTGATGAAGCAAAAGAAGAGGAAAATCGTAAACATATGTTATTACGCTCTTATCAAGTACATGCCCTGCAAGCGGTCGAAGGTGCTGCACTTGGATGGGACAATGATGATAAAATTCCTCACGGTGGATTTGTTTGGCACACAACAGGTTCTGGTAAAACGATTACGAGTTTTAAAACGGCTTTATTTTTATCGACGCGAGCCGGATTTGATAATGTTGTTTTCTTAGTAGACCGGAAAGAGCTTGATAGTCGGACGAATGATAATTTCAAAGCATACGCACAATATGAATCCGTAACCGTTGATGATACAGCACATACCTATCAATTACGTAAACTTTTATCATCCGCTCGTACAGGTATTGTTGTAACGACAACTTTTAAATTAAATAATCTGGTGAAAGATTTAGTGGAAGCGAAGGATGAAAGTTTAGCTAATAAAAAATTAGTCTTTATTATTGATGAAGCCCACCGAACGACAATGGGTGACATGATGGTAACCATTAAAGATTACTTCCGAAGAAATGGTCTGTTTTATGGATTCACTGGAACACCTTTATTTGACGAGAATAATATTACGGGAATGATCAATGAAAAGAGTGAACTCATCGATACGACGGAAAAGCTTTTCGGACCATTATTACATCAATATACGATAGATGAAGCAATTGCAGATAAAAACGTTTTAGGCTTCCATGTTGATTATATAAATACCGGAGAATTTGAAAGTTATGATACATTACGCGAGCAAATTGTTGAATATAAATTAGCGGAACAACCAGATACACCAAAAAGAAAAATTGAACGAGAAGTATATGAACTGTCTGAATTAGAAGTGGAAAAGGAAGCAAGAAAACGTAAGATGTTGTTTTATCATGATGAGACGCATATTCCGAGAGTAGTAGAGGAAATATTAAACAACTGGGAAGACCAATCGCAACATAAATTTTTCAATGCTATTTTAACGGTCGCATTTAAACATCGAGTAATAGCATACTATGAAGAGTTTAAAAGGCAATTAGCTGAACGAGATGATATTGCCATTAACGTAGCAATGACATTTAGTTTTGGAACAGATGCAGATAAAGAACCTACCGACCCAGAATTAATTAAAATGATGTTCAAAGATTATGCAGCTTTCACTGGAATTAAATATGCTTACGGTGATAAACGACGAGGAGAAGATATATATTATGAAGATGTCGTTGAACGAGCAACACGCGGTGGAAGTGGTCGGAATCCGAAAAACATTGACCTTGTTATTGTTGCGGATCAGTTACTAACAGGTTATGATTCTAAATTTATTAACACGTTATATGTGGATCGTTCGCTTGCACTACAAGGATTAATTCAAGCCTATTCACGCACAAACCGAATTTATGGGAAAGAAAAGGAATTTGGTACGATTGTTAACTTCCAGTACCCAAGAATTACGGAAGAAACAGTAAATGAGGCGTTAATTTTATATGGAAGTGGTGGAAAGAGTAGTAAAGCAATTGTAGAACCCTATCCTGTAGCAGTAAATGAATTTGTAAAATACTCACAAGAATTGATGCAGATATTACAAGATCCAACGGTATGGCAAGCCTTAGAAAAGGATGAGGAGGCAAAGGAAACCTTTGTAAAAGCTTTCAAAAAGGCAAACGGTCAATTAAATACGATTCAGCAATATTATGAATTTGCTTGGGTAGACGAGGCATTCGGTATAACAGAACATGAATGGATGCGTTATGTTGGTGCCTATCGAAACGTAACAAGAGATGATAATCAGGACGATGATCCAGAAGAGTTACCAGTATTACCATTAGGTGAAGCAAAACTAGCTGGTACACAAACAATTGATGCGTATTATATTATTCAATTAATCGGCGATAAAGCCACTTCGACAAATGGAAAGCAAACAGTGGATGCGGAAACATTACGGATTGTTTACCAACATATTGAAGAATTAAGTAATATGGGTGATTTTGAACAAGCGGAGCTACTGAAGCAATTTGTTGAAGATGAATTAGAACCTGGCAATATATCAAGTAATGTGAACTTTGATGAAGCATATGAAGAATGGAAGCGAAGCAAATTAAAAGACGAAATTTATAAAGTATCTCGAGAATGGGGACTTAATGAAATAATCTTTGAGAAATCGGTAGAAATCTATTCAACAGCGAATCCAAAGGAAATTCCTTATATCGATGAATTAACAAGTAATGTTGATTATGATTCGATTGATAACCCAAAAACTAGTAACTTATTGGAACATAATATGGAACTCATGAAAATACTACCAGAGATTGTACCGAAAATTAAAAGGAAGTATAAATAGAAATTAGCAATTCTTGCTTACAATCATAGAGGGGTTGCAAGGACGGGTAAATATTCCGATAAGTTTATATTTAACAATGTGGGACAAGTTTCTTGTCTCTATCCCTATCGATGGCTTCAGCCCTTTTACGAAACAATAACGTTAAAATAAGAAATAAATTTGAAATTAATCTACGATACGCAAAGTAAATTATGTAAATTTACTTTGTATAATGATGATGATATTGCTCAAGTGATGAAACTTGTGAAACAAGCACAAAGAAGCAAGATGAGCGTTTATTAGGTCGTATATCTAGTTTATTTAAGCCTGTTATTTAACGTTATGAGGACTTACCAGAAGATACACAATATGAATTCAGAGTTACATTACGTAACTTCGGTAAATGGTATAATTATGTTGCACAGTTAGATTGCATATTTGAGAAGAAAACATTTACACAAGTTATTTATTAAAGTTTATCCCTAAAGAAAAGCGTGAAAAGGTGGATATTGCAGATAAAGTAAAACTTGAATATTACAAGCTGCAAAAGGATTTTCAAGGCGAAATCATACTTGTTGCTGAAAATGAAGAGGGTGGGGAATTAAAGCACCCTGAAGAATTTAATACAAACGTAAAACCAGTTGAAGAGCGTAATTCGTTAGAAGAGATTATTCATTTACAGCAAGCAGCGGAATCAAAGTTGAGTATTAATCATAACAGCAAATGTCAGTCATTATAGAAGAAGTTTAGTGGAGGAACTTTTTTGGATGACTGGCATTTCTTATTTTAAAAGAGGTGGTTATATATTAAAGTATGTATTTTTCAGGAAAACAAGTTTTTAAATGATGAGAGAGTCTATTTTACTAGTAAATATACCTGTAATTCGTAATTTGACCCTTATATTTTAATTTATATCTAGATTGAAAATTCTAAGGAGGATTTAATAAATGATAATATCAGAACTACATATAAATAATTTTAGATCATTTGGTGCAGATACCCAGTCGATTAAAATTGATAATTTAACAGCTTTAATAGGCTCAAATAGCTCAGGTAAAACTAGTATGATTATCGCTTTGTTAAGATTATTTGGCCAGAAAAATAATGAAAGAACTTTGATTAAAACGGATTTTCACGTTTCCGAAGACGAAGATATATCTAGTATCGAGGAAATGAACCTCTTCATAGAAGCTAAAATTTCATTTCCGGAATTAAAATCTCAAAATCCAGAGGAGATTAAGACTATACCTGAATTTATAAAACAGTTGATTGTTGATGAGGCTGGAAAAGAGCCGTATCTAAGAATGCGCTTAGTGGGTAAATGGGTGAAGGGTACTACACCTGAAGGTGATATTGAACAAGAATTATCTTATGTAAAAGTACCATATGGACATGAGGAGCAAGATGCCTTAATTAAGGTGCCAATTCACCATAGAAGGTTAATTCAAATGATTTATGTACCTGCAATGAGGGATCCGGCTAGTCAGTTGAAAAATGCTTCTGGTACTTTACTCTGGCGTATTTTTGGAGGAATTGATTGGCCTGAAAATATTAACCAAGATATAGAGGCATTAACTAATCCAATTGAAGAGTTATTTAACGGTGTTGACGGAATTAAAAATGTACAACAAATCTTAAACACTCAATGGAATAAGTACTATAAAGATAGAAGGTATTCAAAGAATCAATTGAAATTCAATAGTAGTAATCTGCACGATTTTTTGAAGAACGTTGAGATTTTATTTAGTCCAGCTGTTGATGGTAATTCTATTAGGGTTGACGGGTTGGGAGATGGTTTGAAGTCATTATTTTATATAACGCTAGTTTCTTCTCTGCTTGAATTTGAAAATAAACAAGAAAAAGAAGATAAGCCATTGTTGAATATATTAGCCATAGAAGAGCCGGAGAATCATATATCCCAGCATATTCTAGGAAGAGTAGTAAGAAATTTAAAGGAAATAGCTGATAGAGAAAATGCACAAGTAATATTATCTTCCCATAATTCATCTATCATTGGAAAAATGGATCCTGAATATATTAGACATTTGCAGATAAGGAATTCAAAGTCTCTAGTTCATAATATTACACTTCCAGAGAAACATGATGAAGCATTTACTTATATTAAAGAAGCAGTAAAATCTTATCCTGATTTATACTTTTCAAAACTGGTAGTCTTAGGAGAAGGAGATAGTGAGGAAATAGTATTGCCTAAATTATTGAGTGCTTCTAATGTTTACCTTGATGATTTCAACATTTCAATAGTACCACTAGGCGATCGACATGTTAATCATATGTGGAAGCTCCTAAACGATTTATCGATTCCCCATGTTACATTGTTAGATTTAGACAGAGAGCGAAATGGTGGCGGCTGGGGAAGAATCAAATATGTACTAAAGCAGCTTAATGAAAATGGTAGATGTTCCGAAGCACTTAGAACAGTTTATAGAGGTAAAGAAAAAGAAAAGTATATTTATAGCATGGAAGAAATAGAAGAATTTCATAAAAGAGATGTAAATGATTTAAAATCAATGGCAACTTGGATAAATATATTAGAAAGAGCAGATGTTTACTTCTCATTTCCATTAGATATTGATTTCTCTATGTTGAAAAGCTTCCAAGAGGAATACCAAAGTACTATGATTAAAGGTCCAAGAATTCCAGAAGATGAACAATCCCCAGAGTATGATGATAAATTACAAGGCTCAATACAAGCTACTCTTAAAAATAAAGACGCTGTTGCAAATACATATTCAGACGACGATAAAAAGTTAATGATATGGTACAATTCCTTGTTTTTAGGTAGAGGAAAACCAAGCACGCATATTGCCGCCTTGAAGGATGTAGAGGATACTACACTTTTGACCAATGCCCCGAAAGAACTGTTAAGACTTCTAGAAAAAATAAAAGAAAAAGTAGATTTAACAGGAGGGGTCGACCTTGAAGAGTAAAGTACATGAGCAAGATTGGAAACCATCAGATGGCATCGAATTAGAGGATGCTGCTTTAGCTTCAATAAAAGAATCTGATAATGTTTCAATAGTTGCTGGACCGGGAGCTGGAAAGACTGAGTTATTAGCTCATAAGGCTGGGTACCTAATTGAAACAGGAGCATGTACATATCCCAAGAAAATATTAGCTATAAGCTTTAAGGTGGATGCTGCTAGTAACCTTCAAGAGCGAGTTGAAAAGAGGTACGGTAAAGAAGTTTCCAGCAGATTTGAGTCAAGAACATTCGACTCTTTTGCAAAAGGGTTATTGGATCAATTTCTAAATGCCTTACCGGAAGAGTATAGGCCAGCGAAGCAATATGAGATTATTTATAATGAAAGACTAATAGATGACATTATTAAAGGATATATTACTGATACAAATGTTTATTATCCAAATTGGCAGCACGAGTATAACCTTATAAGAGTTAATAAACTACTAAAAGAAACAAGACTTCCTTTCTCAACTTTTGATAATGATTTATACTATTGGATCAATGAGATACTATGGAATGTATTATTAAAAGGAAAAAATGATTTAAATAGCTCATTAACCTTTCCTATGATATCTATTTTAGTGGAATATTTATTAAGGGAAAATCCATTAATTGTTAGGTCATTACATGCTACATATAGTCATGTCTTTTTAGATGAATTTCAGGATACCACATATATTCAATATGACCTTTTAAAAACAGCATTTTTAGATTCAAAAAGTATTATTACAACTGTTGGTGATAATAAACAACGAATAATGGGCTGGGCTGGGGCATTGAAGAATGCTTTTGAAATTTTTAATAAAGATTTCACGGCAACTCAGCTTTCTTTGTTAAATAACTATAGATCCGCTCCTAGATTAATCTACATTCAAAATTTATTTTCTAAAACACTTAATAAGGCCTCGGTAGATGCAATTCCAGCTGGAGAGTGGAGCGCAGAAGATGGAATTTGCGAAATATGGACATTTAAAAATCATAGGAATGAAGCTAACATTTTAGCAAGAAAAGTAAAGGAATGGATGGATTCTGAAGGTTTAAAGCCAAGGGATTTTTGTATTATTGTTAAGCAGCAGGAACATGTCTATGCAGCTGAAATTATACAAGCTCTTTCAAAGTTAGATATCGATAGCAGAATCGAGAAAGAATTTCAGGATTTATTATCGGATGAATTAATTTTACTATCTTTAAATTTTTTGAAATTATGTGGAGAGGAAAAACTACCAGACTTATGGTTGGAATTTATGGATACAATTATTGAAATAAAATATACAAGCTCCGATTTAGAAGATGTAAATATATTGAACGTAGAAAAGGAAATATCAAAAGCATTAAAAACAATCAAAGACATTTTTTCCAATGTCAACGAAGCAAATTTTGAGACTGAATTTCAAAAAATCATGAATACGATAGTAGAATTTTTAGGTGAAAGGAATATTAAATCAGTCTATCCTAAGTATAACCAGAAGAATTATATTGAAGATAGAATTCAAAGAATGATAAAGAATATAAACTATTATGAAGGTGCTACTTTAAGGGATCTAATTCAAGAGTTTTTGGGAGAATATAGTATCCCTATAATGACAATTCATAAAAGTAAAGGCTTGGAATATAAAACAGTAATATTTGTTGGTTTAGAAGATGCAGCATTTTGGAGTTTTAAAACTCAAAAGGAAGCAGATAAGAACGCATTTTTTGTAGCTTTATCCCGTGCAAAGCAAAGAGTTATTTTTACAATTAGTAGAGAAAGAGAAATTCTGAAATATGGAAACCCTATCAATACAATACAAGATATTAAGGGAATTTCGGAGTTACTAAAAACACTTGTTGATGCAAATGTTCCGGTAGTCAAAGAGAATGAACATAAACTTAATGTGTAACTATCTATAAACAGTATGATATATTAATATTCTCAAATCATAATATAAAAAAGACGAGAGTTGTAAGTAACTCTCGTCAATTTTTTACCTCTTAAATCACCACGGTGAATCGTATCACAAATAACGATAAAATAGAGAGTGTAATTTAAATTAAGTAAAAAAACGTATTAGAACAAATTTAATAATAAATTGGGTAGCGCCTTTAAAAAGTTTGGGGTTACTTTTTCATACAAAGATAAAAATCGTCATTAATAGGAATAAATGTTCCCTTTTCATTTAGTATCTAGTCTTAAAATGTTATAATAATACATGGATGAAGTAGATAAGGGAGTGAAGGGGATGCAAAATGAAACCGATATCCTAATCTATCAAACGGAGGATGGCAACACGAAAATAGATGTTAGATTGGAAAATGATACAGTTTGGATGACACAAAAGGCAATTACTGAATTATACCAAAAGGGTGTAAATACCATTAATGAGCATATAAAGAATATATATGCAGAGGGTGAACTTCAGGAAGCGGCAACCATTCGGAAAAACCGAATAGTTCAAACTGAAGGGAAGAGGAAGGTTGAACGCGAAGTATCATTTTACAATCTTGAAATGATTATCGCAATCGGTTATCGAGTTCGCTCCCATCGTGGCACTCAATTCCGCCAGTGGGCAACAGAACGCTTAAATGAATATCTTGTCAAAGGTTTTACAATGGATGATGATCGTTTGAAAGAAATGCGTAATTTCGGGCAGGATTATTTCGATGAGTTACTAGAACGAATCCGTGACATTCGTGCTTCAGAGAAAAGATTCTATCAAAAGATTACAGACATTTATGCTACCTCTGTAGATTATGACCCTAAAGCTGAGATTACACAAGAATTCTTTGCAACGGTACAAAATAATTTGCACTTTGCCATTCATGGTCAAACGGCAGCCGAACTCATAGCAGAAAGAGCAAATGCAGAGAAAGAAAACATGGGACTTACTTCTTGGAAAGGCGATAAAGTACGTAAGCAAGATGTGACGGTCACTAAAAATTACTTATCTGAAAAGAGTTAAAGTCACTAAATCGAATTGTTAGAATGTATTTGGATTATGCAATGCTGAGGATCAGGCTGAAAGGCAACGTCCAATGTATATGAAGGATTGGTTTGAATTAAATGCTTTTCTGCAATTCAATGATCGTGATATTCTTGAAAATGCTGGTAAGGTCTCAAAAGCCGTTGCGGATGAGATTGCGATTCAAGAATATGAGAGATTTAATCAACATCGAATTATTCAAAAGACTTCCGATGATTTTGAAAGATTTATTGAGAACAATAATCTGAAAAAGTAATGAAGTAAGAAAGCCGGGGACTATTATGGTCTCCTTAAATCATCAAATTATCTCGCTCTACTAGTCAGTTTTATTATCGATAATTTCCAAAATAGAAATCACGCTATTCTGCTAAAAAGAATCATAGCGTGATTTTTTATTATATTTCAGTTATTAGCGCTCAAATCTTCAATCTTTACAATTTTCCATGTATCATCGATCATTTGATACGTAAATTCATGTTCAATGTCAATATTACCACTTTCTGCATCCGGATGGTTATCGGGGTAATATTGAGCCACTTGGAGTGTAATGATCGTAAATGAGGTTAGATATTGATGGTCAAAATCGGTAGTTATGATTTTACTTTATCTATAAAAGTTGCAACATCTGCTTGCGTTATCGTAAGTAATTCAAGTTCATTCTCCATAAATACACGATCTGATTGAACCCGAATCAATTCCTCTACCATATTACGGATGAAACGACCGTTTCCATCAACATGGACACAGTATTCGAAAATGTAATATTTCAGCGCCTCATTTCCCTTGTCACTCAAATGGAAGCCTCTGTCTTCAATGATGTTTAATGCAATAGAATACAGTTCATCCACAGAATAATCGTCAAAATGTAATGTATTAGTAAAGCGTGAGTTTATCCCTTCATTCATGCTTAAAAATTTTTCCATCGAGTCTTCATAACCTGCTAGAATCACAGAAACACTCCCACGATAATCTTCAATTAATTTTATTAATGTATCAATTGCTTCTTTACCAAAATCATTTTCTACACCTTGTGCTAATGCATATGCCTCATCGATAAATAATACGCCTCCAAGTGCTTTTCTAAAAACCTTCTCTGTTTTAATCGCTGTTTGCCCAATATACCCAGCTACTAAATCGGAACGGGATACTTCTACTAGATGTCCTTTTTTCAAAACTTGGATGTTCTTAAATAAATCTGCAATAACACGGGCAATTGTTGTTTTACCAGTACCGGGATTACCAGTGAAAATAAAATTCAATGATTGCTTATGTTTAAATGCAGGGTTCATTTCTCTTCTTTTCTTATTGATTAGTTCTTGACGATAAAGTGTTCGTACCATATCTTTCACATGATCCAGACCTATGATGGACTGTAACTCACTTTCTAAATCAAATGGTGCTTTTTCTTCTAAACCAAAATCCTCTAATAACAATAGGTTTAATTCTTCATCAGATAAATTAGTTTCTTGCATGGTACGAACAGCTTGTTTCGTAATTGCATCTTCTATCACTCTTCGTGCTAAACGCCCATTTCCACTATCCGTTTTACCTTGTATTTGAAAGCCCTCAAAATGTTCGGGGAGCAATTGTTTTACCCGTTGTTCAATCACATACCCTTGTGATTTAGCTACTAATTCAGATATATTCACCATTTGTGCACTCGTATAATCATTGAAGAAAAAACTATGTGAAATTCGTGATTGCAAGCCTGGATTCATTTCCAATAAACCATCCATTTCTTCAGGATATCCAGCAAAAATGACAACAAATTTCCCTCTATAATCATCCATCGCTTTTACTAATGTATCAATTGCTTCTTTACCAAAATCATTTTCTCCACCACGCGCAAGTGCATATGCTTCGTCAATGAATAATACTCCACCCATTGCAGCCTCAATTTTACCCATTGTTTTTGTCGCCGTTTGTCCGATATATTCAGCAACTAATCCAGAACGATCGACTTCAATTAAATGCCCTTCGGATAAATATCCAACAGCTTTTAAATATTCCGCAAGCAAACGAGCAACCGTTGTTTTTCCTGTACCAGGATTTCCTTTAAACAAAATATGTAATGATATAAGATCAGAGTCTGCTCCTCTTTGGGCTCGACGGGTGCGACTTTCTAAATATATTTTCAATTCTTTTAATGATTGCTTTACTTCTTCTAAGCCGATTAATTCTTCTATTTCCTTCTCAATCTTTTTTAAGCTTTTTCCTTCTTCCTGCATTCTAAATAGTTCTACAAACATATCTTCATTTTTTATACATACCTGTTGCATTTGATATATAATTTCCCACTGCGCGTGAATTTGATCTGCATGTTGTACAAAATAATCATTAATCTTTTGGAATATTTGGTAGACAAACAATTTCAGCCCGACCGCTCCATCTGTCACAAATTTTGCATGAGCCGCTTGTTGAAAGCTATATAATTCAACTATAATATCTACACCTAAGTTATTTTGCAGTAATTTAATATGCTCATCAAAGAAGTTTTTGAATAATTGTAAACTTTCATCTTGGGTTAACGGATCAATTGCTAGTTTAGTTGTTATCTTCGACTGACTTGTGTTTGTAAAAATATGTAATCCATCTTCCAGTTTTCCATACGTGTGGAATAAAATATATTGATCGGTCGCTTCAATTGAATCAAAACTTCCGCTAACAAGCATTCCCTCCACTTTATGTAAGGACCCATTTTGATAATGATAACGCCCATCTAATCTAATACGTCCCTCTGTAACCAGTTGATTCATTTGTAACCTTAAATCTTGGGGACATTGATCTACATTTTTAAATACAGTTACATGGCCACTACTATTAAATGCATGATATATATCTAATAAAAAGGTGCTTAGCATATTTCCGCCATCACTACTATATTGTGCTAAGTCAATAACCGCTACCCCATCTCCTTCAAGTAATTTATATTTATAAACTTGATTAAAAAATTCCGTAATAGTTGTTTTAACACCTTGGCTAGGCTTACTTGATAATAGCATTACTTCCTTATATGGATATAATTGCTGTTCATTCAATAATGATCTCTGTACGATATTAGATAATTGAAGAATAAATCCATTTAATCCAATTATTTTATTGTCTAAGCCTTTTTGTATCCGATCAATAACCCTTCTATTTTTCTCAAATACAGTTATATCTTCCTGATTACTATTTACATTCGCATGACGTATTTTTGTATGTAACGATTGAATTTCCATATCGTTTGGTCTGCGACGAATAAGTCGTTTACATAACTTTTCGGCTTCCTCTATGAGCCCAAGATCAAATAACTCTTCCGCAATATACTTTTGTGCCTCAATATCTTGACGAACTTCCCTACTTTTAGATACTTCTTTTAAATAATCTGCTATTTGACCTACCTCTGTCTGATTATTGCGTTGCAGATTTACTTGTTTTTTAATATCTTGAACATTGTTCTTTCCTTGTTGAAACAATGAAATACCTCCTTTATAAATTTCCTTTGTAAAACGAATCCCCTGTAGAAGATGTTACATTTCTCTACAGAGGACTTTGTTAGTTTTTATTCAAAGTATTTATATATTTCTGGTTTTTCACATAAACAGGTTTTCTAAACTTCTTCCAACTAAAGTAAATAATAGTTCCAGAAATAGCTAGCTGAATAATACTAAAGGGCTCTAATGCTGATAAAAACCAGAGCGCACCAATAATTAGTAAGATTAAAAACTTAAAATTATAGTGAAACTTTAAAGCTTCATCTGCCAACCTGTTCATTTCATTAATCGAATCTCTTACATTAGGCGCTTTGGCAAAACTAAGTGTATATTGCAAGATTTCTTTCGCTTGTTCTATCAATTCTCGGCTTATAAAAAAGTATTGGTGGGATCCGTTCGTATAATTTACACGTGTAGCATGTTCTTTTTGAACCTTTCTAACATAGGATAATGCGAGTAAATCCTTCCCATTCTCAAAATCATCATTTGTTTTGAAACGTTCTAAAATATTAATCGCTTGTTGATAATCATCCACTTCGTAGTACAGTTGTGCTGAAAGATAATTATACAATGTATTATTCGGATCAATGCTCAATGCTTTATCAATGTATGCTCTCGCATGCTTCATTCGATCTATATCATACAAATCTGTTGATTTTTTATAGATCAGATAAGCTGTGTAATAAAAATGTGCTTCATTCTGTTTTAATGAAATAGCTTTGTTAATTTCATAACGAGCTTCCGCAAAATTGTTTAACATTAAATTAGAAAATGCCAACTTTTTCCAAGCCATTGCATCGTTAGGTGTAAGCTTTGTTAATTCTTGACAAACAAGACTTGCTTGGTAATGATTGTCTTCATTAAGGTAAAATTCGTATCGTCCTTCTAACTCGTCTAAATAATTTTGTTCGACCATTCCCGCACCTATCGGCTGTGCATGTTGATTGTTAGGTTGCGTATTTTGCTGTCCCATTAGCTCTTGGTCATAGGCATTTCTTTTTCCCGGATCCAACAAAGTTTTCTCTGCTTCTTGAATCAATTCCTGTTTTTCTTCAGCTTCTCGTCGCTTTTCTGCGTTTGGTGCATTGACTCTTTTTCTCCATTTATTCATCTCAGCTTTGATTTTAGCACGTATTTCTTCTTCTGATGCATTACTGCTTATACCGATAATGTCATAATAATTTTCCACTTTACTCCACCTCAATAGACAGTAATGCTTCTCGTTTCTCTTCCATTTCAATTTGAGTAATGTTCGATTTACGTTCGATAACCATTTCACCTAAATCAACATTATTTGTAACATCTTTAGCCACAACATTTACAATGCCATTTTTATCATACGAAATAGTAATTTTTATTGGCGAACCGATTGGTAATCCTGGTGGCAATTCTAGATTACTCGTTCCGATAATATTAACGTATTCTGGATCCGTATCTTCACCTTCTGTAATATCCAATGATAGTTTTTGTTGGTTTTCATGCACAGTATAGAATTCTCGTGATGAAGAACAAGGTATTTCTGTATTTCTATGTAAAATAATAGAGTTCTCGTCATCTCCTGCATCATTTAACGAAATGGTACCTAAACTATGTGAATTAACATCCTTTACAACGATATTTGCCTTCGTTGCATTAGGGTTGTTATCATCCATCAATGAAGCTTGAACTGCTGCCCCTAACGCAACTACTTCATCAGGATTTAATTCTTTGGATGGACTAATTCCAGTAAATGATTCAATCATTTCCGAAATGAGGGGAACACGTGTCGAACCACCTACCAATAATACTTTATCTACATTATTCCATGTTAGTCCTGCTTCACTTAATGTATCTTCCATCACAATTTTTGTTCGATCAACTAAATTGTTTATTAATTCATTAAAAAGCTCTTTCGTAATTTCTACTTTCATCGAATGTCCGGAAGAAGAAACAGGTACAATATACTTAGCCCTTCTTGATAAAGACTTCTTACATTTCTCTGCATTTTCTCTTAACTCTTGCATGGCATCGTCATCGTCATATAAATCAATGTCTGTTTCATCTTCAAATTCGTTAATAACATAATCAATAATCACATTATCAAAATCAAATCCACCTAAATTTGAATCACCATCAGTAGATAACACTTTAATTTCGTTATTGTTTATATTGACAATACTAATATCAAATGTTCCTCCGCCTAAGTCGTAAATCGCAATGTTCTGGTTAGTTTTTTCTTTGTCTAAATGATAATAAGCTAACGCTGCAGAAGTCGGTTCATTAATAATCTTTAAAACGTTCAAACCAATCATCTCTGCCGCTTCAATCGTTGCATTACGTTTCGCATCATCAAAATATGCCGGAACTGTAACAACAACGTCTGTTACTTTTTCAGACAACTCTTGTTCTGCATCTTGCACTAATTTTTTCAATATAATTGCTGAAGCTTCGACAGCGTTGATCATTTTATTTAAACCAGGTAACGGAATTTTAAAACTCGGATTCCCCATTTGACGTTTCACAAATTGAATTGTATCGTCTACCTGTGTAATCGAAGCTTCTTTCGCAACTTCTCCAACTATTGCTTTATTTCCTTCCATTAAAATGACAGAAGGTGTCGTTCTTTCACCCTCCCCGTTCGTTAAAATCTCCGCTGCACCATGCTCATTTATAAATGCAACAGCGGAATTGGTAGTTCCCAAGTCTATGCCTATTTTCATGTTTTTCTTCTACCCTTTCATAGATTAAGTTGTTAAAAAACTCCATATTATTTTTTTATTTGAGGTGTTATTGTAATTTTCGTGCATTACGTTTTGCTTCATCAACTTCACGTTGCATCTTTCAGCCCTCTTTACCTTTTCATCAAAATGGTACGTATTCGTATTATAAATACCTTGATTAGCGGCATGGTTCCTAGCGTGATCAGCCTCTGTCTGCCTCTGTCTAGCATTCTCAAACTAGATAAACCGGAAGAAGCAGACAGAGTTTGCTGCATCCTTTACTTTTTTTCTATTATAATCTGAATCTAGAGTGCTTCCAACATTTGATATCCGACGTGACATTGTGCTGTCACACTATGTGCAATGTTTTTTGGAAAATTATTCAGAATTTTATATGTAATCTTAAACTTGAATATATGTATAAATTAATTTTACCATATAGTGTCAAGTATCGGAATTTATTAGTATAGAAGATTTTTATACCACTCCGTATCGGCCCTCACTTCATCCCACGTCTAAGGACAGTGGGCTTTCCCGTTCGAAAAATCTGTAAAAACACAAAACGTTGCATATATAAAAGAAAAAAGTCTTATTAGCCCCCAAAACTTCTCTACTGTATTAGCGCAAACTTAAAGGCAGTGAGGTTGAGAGAAATGCGCAAAAACCTTTAAAAAAAGTGGTTCAGTAACAATTAACGGGTAACATAATCCGACAAATTTGACTTTAAAAAAGGAAAATCCAAACCACCTGTCGTATTGGTAAAGTATCTACACAAATACCAACGAAAGGATGGTTTGGATGCTTAACAGAAAAGGGCTAATACGCTGGCGGGCATACCTCTTTGCAAAATAAAATGTGAATGTTATAGGCAATCATTTTGAGCCATAAGTCAGCGAAATTTGCATAAAAATCTTCTCCTGAAACTTGATCAGAACCAAACCCATTTTTGGACTCTTTAATGTAATTTTCCATACATGCTCGGTGGTTGTAAAACCTCCCTCATCCCCAGAATCATTCATGTTGGTTACGAGTGCTTGATATTCCCATAAAAATTCTTCACTCAAGTATGGCTCTTCAAAATCACTTGCTTCTTCCATTCGAATGAGTATAACGCGACGTGGCTTTGACCATGATTGTGCTTGATGTTCGATCTCTGTCCATTCGATAATTTTGGTTCCTTCGTACACACGACACCATGTCTTTTCTAAGCCTTTCCTAACAAGGTTTTTATACAGCTTCAGTTTTCCAACATTCAATACTTCCTTTTGGGAAACCTGTATCCGGGTCACGATACTCTTCAAAATACAGTAAATGTTTCTCATTTGGAAATCCTTTGTCAAATCTCGCCATGATAGGGGCTGAGAACAGACATGCTTTAAGGATTCCTCTGCGGCTTCGATCATGCCATCAGATGTATAGGCCTTTCCGTTTCTTAGCTTTGCATATAAGCATAAACGTCTAGAGCCTTCAAAAACGTAAAGGGGATGCATGCTTTTCTTTCCAGGATTAGTCGAATTATAACCAACCTCAGCGCTTTCCTGATTTCCATAGACCGTATTTACTGATGAATCAAAATCAAGGATCATGCGGTCTTGTTCGGATAAAACCCGTTTAGTTAACTCCTCTTTCTATCCCTAAAACGCGCCCTAAAATAAGAGCTGTCGCAACTTCAGGTAATGGAAATATTCCTCCGTAGGATGTAGCGTGTTCCAAAGTTGGTTCAATAGTAACTCTACCAATACTAGTATTAAATATGTTATAATTATTGACCATAAGGTGCTCCCTTCCTTGGTTGTTTTGATTTTATCAAATCCTATTCTACCAAAGTTTGGAGCACTTTTTCATTAAATTTTTATATTGATGTTTCGAAATCTAGGATAATAGTATTTCGCATTGCATTGTCCTTAAAATTGAATTTGATTGAAACTGAGACTTTATTAAGAAAACTTCGTAAAGGTTTCATGGAAACCTATTTGGATGGTGTTGTTATGGAAGCGATTGAGCAGGGGGTATATGATGTAATAAAGGTTGAAGCACTTGTGCGACAATTTACAAATGGTAAAGAGTCGCTATTTACAGAGAAAGAACAAGAAGAATTCAGCTTTAATGATGAAGACTTAGAAATAGAAATAATTTAATAAAAGGTGTGTAGCGATGAATAAACGTGATTACTTAGTAAAGACCTTTTCACGTACCAAGAGGAAAGATTACGAGAATTATATTTTAACTGCTATCTGGCATAAGTTGGATAACATGAATCTTAAACCTGTTAGTCAGCAATATGTAAAACGACAAAATGGCACATATGCTTTGATGGATCTATATTTCCCACAATTACATATAGGGGTGGAAGTGGATGAAGCATACCATCAAAAAAATCAAAAAGAAGATAAACTCCGCATGGATGATATTATTTCTGCTGTTAATGAAGATTCTATTAATGATTTTCAATGTCTTAGAATTGATGCCACTAAGTCGCTAGAAGAGATAAATGATAGCATCAATGAGATTGTATCAGTTATCCAAGATGAGGCTTCAAAAAGTATTTTGGAGTGGAAAACATATGAAGAAGAATTAAAGCAATTGAAACAGCAAGAATATCTAACCATTTACGATGCTATATCATTCATGGATATAAAGGATATAGCAAATACTGTATTCGGGAAAAATGCTAAAAGGTACCAACGGAGTTATTTTAGGGTAAAAAATAAAATGTGGTTATGGTGTCCAAAACTTTCAATTACAGAAAATGGGGATACTAAATCAGTAGCTGGAGGTTGGCTAAATTTATTAGCAGAAGATTGGTCATACATTGATGAATCTCACCAAGATGGGGGAATTGTCAAAGCAAGAAGCGGAAACTATATGGTAGAAGTTGAATCTGGCCGTGAAAGAGCAGTATTTGCAAAATACAAAGATAACCTTGGCTTTAATAGATATAGATTTGTTGGAATCTTCAAAGTCTCTGGTATATCTCCCAAAAATGGGAGTTTTATTAGATATTTACGTGTCAGTGATAAGGTGGAAATTGTAAGCTAGTCTATCATGAGAATTTAATATAGTGAAAGGGAGAAAAAATACTTGATAAAGCGGAGTAAATTATCGCAGCATAAATTTGAAAAAGGCAAATTAATCGCTCCATTTAATCAGCATTTTCAAGACTTACTTAAAGATGAATCCTGGTATTACGGAAGAATGCCAGAGTATGTATGGTTGGGTTTAATAGTAAATGATGGAGAGAGAAATGCACAGTTGGATAAATGTCGTAGAATTCTAAATTATATTCATGAACTAGATGAAAGTAAAGAACTCGATCTCCCAAAAATATCATTAATATTCAAACTTTCTGATGAGAAGCAAAAGGAACTTTATAAGTTAATAGATACACTAGATGTAATAGAATCACTCAGACCGCTTACTCTAATTTTTCCAGATCAATCTACTGAATTTTCAAAGGCAGTAGAGGGATATAATATTTCTATAAGAAGTCGTATTCATATACTAAATAATATCCTTGAAGATCTATCCGATCAACACAGTAATCTAACAACTGATGTACGGTTTTTAATCCTCTATAAATTTATGTTATCGGGTAAATTACATGTTCAAAATGACAGTATATTTCCCGAGATGATTTCTCGATATGCCTTTATTTCACATGAAGACCCTGAAATGCAGTTATATAGGCCAAGCATTCGTACAACTGAAATGATGGTGAGTACAGGACTTGGTAGCGAGGGTTCAATAAATATTGAATTTATTAAGGACTTTTGGAAGAGATTAAGTTTGTTAACTGATTGTGAGGCGTTTTACGTGGAAACTGAAAAAAAAAATGAACCAATTGACTTGAAAAAATATAAACAGCATGTATATGATATTTTAAATTACTATACTAAGCTATTTACTGAAACAAGACCATTAGATAAAAAAATGCTAGTTCTATTGGGGATTGCCACATATTCGTATAAAAGACTTATTGAGCTAGTTAATCATAACTTGGAAAATACAATATCTGGTCGTACAATAATGAGATCTATTATTGAAAACTACATGATGACAAAATATTTGTTATTAGAGGAACCAAATCATGAGGATATATGGGGGCAATTTCAGGATTATGGTATTGGTCAATACAAATTGATTTATGGACGCTATGCTGATGAAGAACCAACAATTGAAGGAAGTCATGTCCCATTCAAGTATATTAACTTATTAGTGTCAGAATTCAAAAATGAAGAGTTTATTGATATTGATACTAGCTATTTTGGTTCAGGTAATATTAGAACAAAATTTAAAAAAGTTGATGAGGAGGACTTGTGGAAATTTTATTATGACTATGATTCTGTATTTGAACATGGACTTTGGGGGGCGATAAGGGAAAGTTCTATTCTGAAATGTAATGCTCCTGGACATCAATATCACGGGATACCTGATATTGATAATCTCCAAAAGCTCCCTAGTGTAGCCCACGATTGTGTCATGGTAATGAATAAACATTTAAAGTTATTGGAAGAACAGCATGGTCTTCCTGAGAGTCTGCAGGAGGAAAACCAAAATGAATAATCCATTACTTGAAGAACTGAATATAGTTCAAAATAATTACCTTTCATTATTAAAGGAATTAGACAAAATTCCACAGAATGAAATATCCTTCGCTATGATAGATTTAATTAATGTTTTTTGGTATGAAAATAGGAATATTATAAAATTAATGTTTGAGTATTATTTTGAGGGAAGAGATACGTATTGTTTTAGTGCTGCGACTATTTTTGATGTTGATGATAGGGATCAGGATAGCTTTTTCCTCTTTGGAGATTATCATGTTTTTGATGATCCTATTCCAAGCTATCTAAATACTCTACATGGTATTTCGGACAAGATTTATTTGGAAAAAATGAAAACGGTTATATCAAATACAATTAAAGATAATATTAGAATAATAGAAGAGATTGGAAATGATCTCGTAATTTTACCGTTGAGGTATTCTTCAGTGATATTGAATCAACATTATGAAGAACTTGACGAAATAGCAGAAACATTATTTTGTAGTTTGTTTACTAATGTCTCAAATATTCAAGAATATAAGAGAAAGGTAGTAACAATAGATGATCTGCTTAAACATTTAGATAACCATAATTCAACATTCATTCTTCTATTTGAAGGTGATGATCCATCGGAGTCATGGGAATGCCGAATGCAAAAATATAAAGAAGAAAATAATCCTTTTGATATGAACAAACTTTCGAGTGGAGGTATTTTCTTTCTTGCAGTTTATGGGAACATTAGGCAAGCGTTAGCACTTGTTGACATGGCGAATACCTTCGGGGTAATACCTTTTATTCGTTCTTATATTCCGCTACATTATTATATATTATTGACCTCTACATTAGAATACAATTCAAAATCGGAGTTAGGTTTTACCGAAGAGAAGGCAAGTTTGTGGAAAACTAAAGTTTCTTATCTTTTATACCGGGAATTCGGAAAACGAAAATTTAATTACTCATTAGGTGACTTAATACAAAAGGCTATTGATATAGATTTTGAAACTAAAGTGTTCAGTGATTTAGATTACTCAACCGACGAACAAGAAATTTCTACCATTATAGATGTTGTGAATGAGCTGTTAGATGAGTTTGAATAGAGTTAACGTGGAATTTACATTAAAAGCCTTTATATCAACAAAGAGCATGAGGTAGGTTGGTAGAGTTGCTTGAAAGCAATTCAAGCAAAGTTGGTAAACCATGAATAAGGAATCAGCAATAAAACCGAATCCCTATTCAAAAAATTTAG
>NZ_JAXHDD010000033.1:0-45313 GCF_037072025.1 Pseudogracilibacillus sp. SO30301A
CAACAATTTTTGGATATCCTTATAAAATCTATCGATTTTAGATGTTTTATTTCTCAAAGGTCCTTATAACAGCTGGTGTTTCTACTGAACTTTCAGTCCCGCGCAATGTTGGGCATGCCTATACGTATATAGTTGACGAGGATCCTGCTGTCCGTTCCGAAGTAGAGCGAATTTATACGTGGTTAAAGGATAACAAAACATCAATTAATTAACGTATATTTGGTTCCAAGCAAATTTTTTATTACTTGGAACCTTTTATTTTTAAATTTTTGGCTAGTTATGTCCCTCTATTAATAATGTTCTTGCATGATAATTTCTTAATTAAAATAGGGAGTATTATAAATGTTTTTATGCACTACCCATTTAGCATCCATTTTTTGTTTGTGATCTGTTTCTTTGGCCGGATATCCCATTGGAACGAGACCTAACGGTTGGACATAAGGAGGTAACTGAAGTAGATTTCTAATTTTTTTTTCAAGGAATCCACCAACCCAGCAACCGGAAATGCCTAATTCCGTAGCGGCTAATAACATATTTTGGACAGCGGACGTGGTATCCAAAGGAGCCAACTTATAACCTAGATCGCCATATCTGGCAACGGTACGTTTAAAATTAACACAAGGAATGATGATGATACTTGCGTCTTCAATCCAGTGTTGGTTTAATGATCCTTTCGAATAAAAACCACTAAAGGTACATGTTACTACTTTTTCTTTTGCCTCTGGTTCATCAATTATTATAAATTCCCATGGTTGCATATTGCCGCTTGCAGGAGCCATAGTCCCTGCGTTGATAATCTCTTCTAAGATCTGTTTTGGGATTTCTTTCCTGATAAATGATCTGCAGCTAACTCTTTTATAAATTGCATCAATCCGCGGATATTTATTCAATTGATTCATTTCCAATCCTCCTTGCTTACTACTTCTGAAATAGACAGTCGAGGGGGAGAGAATATTTCATCATTGCAGTATCCGGCAGTTATTATGGTACTTGGCTCTATGTACCATGGCAATTTTAAGTTTTCCTTTAACTTTTTGGGATCAAATTCTCGTAAACATGTTGTACAGACTCCGTGTGATTGTGCTATTAAACGAAAATTTTGAATTGCTGATTCAGCTTCTTGAATGGCAATTCTTTCTCCTATTTCTCCGACTCTTGCAATTGCTCTTCTATTTTCAATTAGAACAATCGCTACAAAAGGCGCTTGTAGCAGCCACTTTTGAGCTCCATAACTATCTTTTGTAAAGTAGGGATTTAATGTAGCATCAATTATTTGATGCCGTGTATTCGTTTTATCAACAACAAGTAATTCTCTAGCTTGTGTACTGACAGAAGATGGACCTAAAATAAATGCTTGAAACATCTCTTCCAAAACTTTTTTGGGAATGATTTGATCCTCAAAATTTCTAACATTTACTACTTCATTCATTATTTGCAGTAATGTTTTGGACAATGGCTTCCTCTCCTAATAAATAATTTACAGATTTTCAAATTACTTTTTTAATGAAAACTAGTATGCAAGCGCTTTTATGTAAAATCATAATAGGTACACTGTCTCTCTCTTTATAATTATAACACTACCACATACAGAAATTATAATGCAACCCTAAATTGCATACATTTTGGTCACTCAATTTATCCAATGATTACCATTAGGTATTTAAATGTTGCACTGAAGTATAATTAACGTTATATTTAGCAATTACTATCGCTTATGCTTCTGTTTAAGACTTTCATTCTAAATTGTTTAAATTATGAAAGTTTTTTAAAGAAACTGTTGTTAATGGAATAAATTATATGCTATAATTATTTTTAAATAAGGACAACCGTACCTTTATAAGGTACAAAGTAAAAAGAGCGCTTACAAATAGTTTGATGATTGGGCTAATGGTAAGTGTGAAATTGGAGGGAATAGCGTGAAGAAGAACATTATTGGCTTTATTTTATTTTTATTTGCAAGCGTTATCTTTTTGAGTGCTTGCGGGGGGAATGATGAGGAAAGTGGTAGTAGTGGAGAAAATATTGAGGGAGCAGAAGAGGTTGTTCAATTAAGTGAGATGCCTGATCGTCCATTCGTATTTATGTCGCAACAGATAATTGAAACGATTGATCCGGCCAAGCATACGGATGAAACAACAACGGCAGCTGTAATTAATATATATGATGCGCTAGTTTATCCGGATGTAGAGGCAGGAACGATTGACCCTTCTCCTAATTTGGCAACAAAATGGGATGTTTCCGAAGACGGCCTAACTTATACCTTTACATTACGTGATGATGTACAATTTCATAGCGGAAATTCCTTAACTGCCGATGACGTTGTTTATTCTATGCAACGCCTACTTGCTATTAAGCAAGGAAGTTCTTGGATGTTTTCCGATGTTTTAGAACCGGAAAATGTGAAATCAATCGATGACCATACAGTAGAGTTTAAGTTAAATACACCATACGCTCCATTTGTATCCACGCTTACACAATTATATGTAGTGGACAGTGAGTTAGTAAAAGAAAATGCGGTTGATGGTGATTATGGTGAATTCGGTGACTATGGTGAATCGTTCTTAGAAAATAATACGGCCGGAAGCGGTCCATATCAGGTAGTATCATTTGATCGAAGTTCTGAATTAAGTTTAACAAGGTTCGAGGATTACTGGAAAGGCTGGGAAGAGGGTCAGCTTGATGAAGTTAAAATCCGTGTTGTGGAGGAAGAAGCAACAGTTAGAACACTGCTTGCTGCAGGTGACGCGGATATGGCAAACCAATGGTTATCAATGGAAAGCTATAAAAACTTTGAAAATATGGAGGGCATAGAAGTTGCGGAAAATGTTGATACATCTATTTATCATATTCCAATGCATACTCAAAAACCCCCATTAGATGATGTGAATGTACGCAAAGCGATTGCATATGCTTTTGACTATGAGACTGCTGTAAACGACATTATGAACGGTGCTACACAAGCACGTGGACCAGTGTCTGAGGCAATACCAGGGCATAATAATGAGGCAATTCAATATTCAAAAGATATTGAAAAAGCGAAAGAATTTTTGTCGCAATCAAAATACGCTGGTGAAGAGCTTGAGATAGATTTTGTCTTTATTGGAGAATTCCCGGAACATAGACAATTTTCCCAATTATTACAAAATAACTTAAAAGAAATTGGAATTAATGTGAATCTGAAGCCAGATACATGGGCGAATATTACAGATATGGCGTCTGATATTGAATCTTCTCCACATATGTTCCTTGTAAATGTAGGTTTACGTTATCCACATGCGGATGCACATACATATGGTATGTATCATCCATCTGTTCACGGAAGTTATTTGGCAGCAAGCTGGTATGATAATGATGAGGTTACAAAGGTTCTAGAAGAGGGTCGTAAAGCAATTGACGTTGATGAACAGATGAATTATTATGCTCAAGCACAAGAATTAATTGCAGAAGACGCTCCATCTGTTTATATTGCAAACCAAACCCATAGAATTGCCTACCGCGACTATATTACCAACTATAAGTTTGTAGGTATTCTTGGATTTGATTTGAATTTCTATTATCTGAGAGCGAATCAATAATTAATAATGCTAGTATCTGAGACTTTTCAGATACTAGTAACTTTTCTTTACTATTAAATTTTAAAAAATATATCGGAGGGGAATAAAATGAGAATACATATCATTATGCCAGTGATATCAGATAAAATGAATGATACGATTATGGGACACTTAAGATGTGTTGCTTCTAGTGAAACGGAGTTAACAATAAGAACGGTAACGAGTGGTCCTTTGTCGATTGAATCAATGTTTGATGAAGGATATTGTGCAAGGCCAATTTTGGAAGAAGCACTTAAGCAAAGAGATAAAGGTGTCAACGGTATAATAATTTATTGCTTTGGAAATCCAGCAATCGAAGCGGCAAAAGAAGCTTTAGACATTCCTGTAATTGGAATCGGTGAAGCATCCCAAACGATTGGACTACCTTTATCTGATCAATTTGGTATTGTTACTACAGTTAGAAATTCTGTAGCACGAAATAAACGAAAAACGAGGACTTTAGGACTCTCAGATAAGTTAGGTGCTGTCATTCCACTAGATTTTCCTGTAGTTGAGTTAACGAATCATAACCAGGAACTAATTGATAAAATTTGTCATATTATTCAACCTTATGTACAAAATCAGACAATTGACTTATTGCATTTAGGCTGTGGTTATTTGATAGGTTTAGCAGATAAGTTATCAAATCAGTTAGGCATCCCAGTCGTTGATCCTGGATTAGCTGCCTTAAAATTAATGGAAGTATATGTGAAATTGAATCTAGTCCAAAGTCCAATTAGTTATATGACTCCTCCCGAAAAAGAGCGTATTTAAATGGTTACATATTAGTAAAGGAAGGTTATTGTCTATGAAAGAGTTTATTATAAAAAGAGTCTTACAGATGGTTCCTGTACTAATTGGTTTATCAATACTCATATTTTTCTTAACTAGAATTATTCCAGGTGATGCTGTAAGACTTGCGTTGGGACCTCAAGCAACTGAAGAACAAATTGCGGCGATGCAAGAGAAACTTGGTTTAAATGACTCGATTATTATTCAGTATTTTAACTATATGAAAGGATTATTCCAAGGGGATTGGGGTTATTCATTACGGACATCGCGAAATGTATTCGATGATTTGATTGCTACTTTTCCTGCAACATTTGAACTAACAACAGTAGCTCTACTTATTGCAATTATTTTAGGTGTTCCTCTTGGCGTTATTTCTGCTATCCGTAAAGATAAGTGGGCGGATCAGTTTTCACGAATTTTTGGTCTCACAGGTGTAGCGATGCCTCGATTTTGGTTAGGTATCATGCTGCAGATTGTATTTGCCTACTGGTTATCGTTATTTCCTATTATTGGAAGAGGAGATATTGAACTGACAACGATTACAGGAATGCGATTATTTGATAGTCTAATCACACTAAATATTCCTGCATTTATTGATAGTTTAAAACATATTATTTTGCCAGCGATCGCATTAAGTGTCGGTGCTATGGCGCAAATTATGCGACTTACACGGGCAAATATGCTTGAGCAGTTAAATAAAGATTATATTCTTGCATCAAAAGCATATGGATTACCACGAAACACGATTGTGTATAAATATATGCTTAAAAATGCTTTTACCTCTACATTAACGATTATTGGTTTAACATATGGATTTTTAATTGGTAATGCTTTTTTAGTAGAGGCAGTTTTTGGTTGGCCAGGTATGGCACAGTATGGTATTCAGGCGGTTATTTATCAGGACTTCAATGCTATTGTTGGTATTACACTGGTAATCGGTGTAGTATTTGCGGTTGCAAATTTAATTGTAGATATTCTTTATTCATATTTAGATCCGAGAATTAAGTATCAATAATGAATTTAGTTTCTTCATAGTAAAATTTTTGAAATGAAGATAATTGTTAGATTACGTAATAGTAAAGGGATAAAAAAACTGTATGAAAGAAGTGATAATAATCGAAAGCATAGCTAAAAATGAGAAAGTTGTAGAGAAACAAAATGTGAGTGAATGGCGAAAGTCGTGGCGAAGAATGAGAAGAAGTCCGTTAAGTATGGTTGGTTTAATTATTGTAACGTTTGTTATTTTGATGGCTATATTTGCACCTGTTGTGGCACCTTATCCAGACGACGTTTCCGGTGCAATTCATTTTGACCGAATGCTTGAACCGCCAAGCAGTGAACACTTACTAGGAACAGATGAAGTTGGAAGAGATATTTTAAGTAGGGTTTTGTATGGAGCAAGAATTTCATTAATGCTAGGCTTTATTGTACTAGGTTTATCTACATTAATTGGTTTACCGCTTGGTCTAATAGCTGGTTTCTGGGGTGGAAGAATTAATACAATTATTATGCGAATTGCAGATATTTTCTTATCTGTCCCTTCGTTAGTACTGGCATTTGCAGTTGCAGCGCTATTCCAACCCACATTAACAACTATCATGATCGCACTATCTTTTAGTTGGTGGCCTTGGGTAACGAGATTGGTACAAGGTGAAGTGTTATCTATTAAAGGTGAACAGTTTGTACAAGCAAGTATTGGAATAGGTGCAAGTAAATGGCGAATTGCTTTTAAAGAAATCTTACCGAATTGTATTTCTCCAATAATAGTAAAATCTACATTAGATATGGGATTTATTATTCTTATGGGAGCGAGTCTTGGTTTTTTGGGACTTGGTGCGGAACCGCCTACACCCGAATGGGGAACTATGATTGCAGAGGGAAGAGCATACTTACCTGAAGCATGGTGGGCAGCAACCTTTCCGGGACTTGCCATCTTGTTTGCTGTAATTGGTTTTAATTTATTAGGTGATGGTCTTAGAGATGTATTCGATGTTCAAATGGATGAATAGGAGTGAAAAATCATGGCTGAACCCCTACTCGAAGTAAAAAAATTAAAGATTAATTTTAGAACCGAAGATGGTATTGCCCAAGTAATTAATGATATTAATTTACATGTAAATAAAGAAGAAGTTATTGCTATTGTTGGAGAATCTGGATGTGGTAAATCTGTAACTGTACGGTCAATGCTTGGCCTGCTCTCTACTCTGCCAGCCCAATTTATTAATGGTGATATTAGTTTTGAAGACGAGAGTTTAGTAGGGTTATCTGAAAAGGAATGGCAAAAAATAAGGGGTAAAAAGATTTCGATGATCTTCCAAGATCCAATGACATCGTTAAATCCAGTATTTACAATCGGCGAGCAATTAATTGATGTTTATATGCTGCAAGGAAAATCAAGTTCTATTAATCTACCATCTAAGAAAAAGAAAGAGCTTAGAAATAAAGGAAGAGAACGCGCTATAGAAATATTAAAGAAAATGCGAATCCCTGATCCTGAATCGATATTAGATCGCTATCCAGTTGAATTGAGTGGTGGAATGAGACAACGGATACTGATTGCTCTAGCCTTAATTCATACACCTCAATTATTATTAGCGGATGAACCTGGAACAGCTTTAGATGTGTCTGTACAAGATCAAATTTTACAGGAGTTAAAAAGACTTGTTGCTGAAGAGAATGTTTCAATGGTTTTTATTACACATAATTTAGGGGTAGCTCGTATGATTAGTGACCGTATTTATGTTATGTATGCCGGGGAAGTAGTTGAAACAGCCGAATCTGAAGAATTGTTTAAAGACCCTAAACATCCATATACAAAAGGTCTGCTCAGTTCTATTCCTAAATTAAATGGAGAAATGGGCGATGGAATTGATGGAAGAATCCCTGATTTTGTAGACCCACCTCAAGGTTGCCGTTTCTATGACCGATGTCCCGTAAGAATGGAAAAATGTGCTTCCATGCGTCCAGAATTAATTGATGTTAAGTCGAATCACAAGGTAGCATGTCATCTGTTTGAGTAGAGGAGGTCAAAGATGAGTGAGAAAATTTTAGAAGTCAATGGATTAAAAACATATTTTCCAATATATAAAGGAATTTTAAAACGAAAAGTAGGGGAAGTAAAAGCGGTTGATGATATTTCATTAACAGTTAAAGAAGGAGAAACTGTTGCTGTCGTTGGGGAGTCAGGTTCTGGAAAAACAACCTTAGCAAAGACAGTAATGAAATTTATTGAGCAAACAGATGGGGAAGTGTTTTTTGAAGGAACAAACATAAAGGATATTAATGGAAGTAAGCTAAAAGAACTTAGAAAAGATATGCAGATGGTTCATCAAGACCCATCTTCTTCATTAAATCCTCGGAAACGTATTAGGCAAATATTGCTTGAGCCATTGATTATTCATAAAATTGGTACTCCGAAAGAAAGGGAAGAGAGAGTAAGAGAGTTAATAAATATTGTTGAGTTACCTGAAGAGTTTTTGGAAAGATATCCTCATTCTTTAAGTGGGGGACAGAAACAAAGAATTGGTATCGCAAGAGCATTGGCACTCGAGCCTAAATTCATTTTATTAGATGAGCCGACATCTGCTTTGGACGTTTCAGTACAAGCGAGGATCATTAAATTATTGAAAAAGCTCCAAAAAGAGTTTAATTTAACGTATTTTTTCATTACTCATGATTTAAGCCTAGTACGTAATATTGCGGATAGAGTTCTTGTTATGTATTTGGGAACTGTTATGGAACAAGGTGATGTAGAAACGCTTTATTCAAATCCCCAACACCCATATACTCAGTCACTATTTTCTTCTATTCCAGTTGTTGAAGAAAAAGAGCGTGAAATGTTACCGATAAAGATACCTCTTAAAGGAGAAATCCCTAGTCCAAGTAATGTTCCGACTGGTTGTAAGTTTCGTACACGATGTCCATTTGCGGAAGATAAATGTAAAGAACGACCACATTTGGAACAGAAAGAAAATGGTATCTATGCTAGTTGTCACTTTACAAAAGAGATTCAACAAAAAACGGAGATTATCTTATCAGAAAGTGTGAAGTCGATTAATGTATAAATCTAGAAGAATGAAGATTGCAACAAAGTTAAAGAATCAAGGGTATTCGTGGCTTGCCCTAGTGCCAGGTCCAAACCTTTATTACTTTACGGGACTTGCCTTGAAACAGTCAGAACGAATTTCGTTTGCATTATTATCAAATGCAGGAGATCTTGTTTTTATTTTACCAGAAGTAGAACAGAGTAAAGTCAAGAAAAAGGATGCTACGGATATCCTTGTTTACGCAGATAAAGAAGGGATTGAAAGTTTGTTTCCTCATCCTTTTTTTGACGGAATTTCAAAAGATTCAGTTGCGGTTGAAGATAACCATATGCGATTGGTAGAAGCGGAAGTTTTACAACAGTGTGGATTTGAAAAAATTGTTTCGTTTGGTGAGGAATTGCATAGAGAGCGTGTTATAAAGTCAGAAAAAGAGGCAAAAGATATACAAAGTGCGGTACATATATTAGAAACAAGTTTACAAAAAGTGTTGAAAATTATACAACCAGGAATGACTGAATTTGAAATTGCCGCTATTTTAGAATTTGAAATGAAAAAAGCCGGTTCAAAAGGAACACCATTTGAAACTATTGTAGCATCGGGCGAACGTGCTGCAATGCCTCACGGAAGAGCTTCAGAAAAGAAAATTATGGATGGAGAATTAGTCATTATTGATTTTGGTGCTTATTACAATGGTTATGTTGGAGATATGAGTCGTACGATTGCAATCGGAAATATTTCTGATAAGCAAAAGGAAATATATGAAACGGTGCAGATTGCTCAAAGGTTGGCTTTGGAACAAATTAAACCTGGAAAGACACCTCATGAAATTGACGTTGCAGCAAGAAGTTATATTACATCACAGGGGTACGGGGAATATTTTCATCATCGTACAGGACATGGCATGGGTATTGAAGCACATGAGGAACCTTATATTAGGCAAGGAAATTACGAACAGCTTCAACCAGGTATGGTCTTCACGGTTGAGCCAGGAATCTATTCAAAGGGTTCCTGTGGTGTCCGAATTGAAGATAATATTATCATCACAGAAACAGGATTTAAAAATTTTATGTCATTTTCAAAAGAACTGATTGTGATAGAAGAATGAGGTGGAGAAAATGAAGATTGCACATATTATGCCGGTAAATGCGAGTAAAGAACGAAAAGAAAAAGTTTTGAAAAAGTTGAAACAAGTTGTTCATTCAAATACAGAAATTGATATTATTGATTATAAAGATGGACCGGTAGACTTAGAATATTATGAAGATGATTTGAAGGCTGTTCAATTAATGATGGCTGATCGCGAGCGTCTGGCTCAATATGATGGTATTAATATTGCGTGTTTTTATGATCCGGGTTTAAGAGAATTGAGAGAAGTACTTGAAAACCCTGTAATGGGTATTGGTTTTGCGTCTATGACAGTGGCGAATATGCTTGGTAGCAAATCTACAGTTATTGTGGGGCGGGACAAATGGATCCCAAAAATGTCTGATAATAGTTTGATTTACGGACTAAATAAAAATGTTACAAATTGGCGGAGTGTTGGTTTATCCGTTCATCAATTAAAAAGTGAAAAAAAATTAACTAGAGAGAGGATACTTGAGCAAACACGGTTGGCGATTGAAGAAGATTTAGCAGAAGTAATTATTATGGGCTGTGCGGCAATTGATAATATTGAACAGGAGATTGAAGAAAAGTTTGGTGTACCAGCTGTAAATCCAATTATTGCAGGTATAACGATAACAGAAACATTAGCTCAATTAAGACTAAAAAATAATCTGTCACACAGTAAAAAGTATGATTATGCAATGAGGGTACAATAGAAAATAGTTTTATTTTAGCTCATGGATTGAACTGTCATTTGAACGGATGACAGTTTTTTATATTTAAATTTCAGAAGAAAATAATCGCCTTAGCTTAACATTTTACTGAGCTAAAGCGATATTAAATATATTATTACCCTATTCTACTTTTGTATTCTGGACTATTAGTTGGTGTTAGGTGTATTCTTTCTTTTGTAAATCCAATAATTTCATTTAGGTTTTCATCAATTATTATACCGTATTTCTCTTTTGCATCCCGGATGGTGATATAACCATTTATTACATCTTCTTTAACTTTTTCCGGTTTTCGGTGAAGAGGATTTCCATAACCCCCACCTGTTCCAGTGATTAGTTTTACTACATCGTCTTTGTCCAATGGAATTCGCGCTTTAAGACCATAAGGACCAAGCACGGTACCGTCTTTCTTTCTAATCACTACTTTATTTGGAGAACCTTCTTGTCCACCGTCAATGGACCAAGGAGCAAATTTATGGCGTCCAAACATACTTGTAACCGTTTGATTATCACTAAGTACACGGTAAGCTCTTATTACACCAAACCCTCCTGTATATTCTCCGGATCCTTGTCCGTCTGTATGAAGGCAATACTCGTCAATTAACACACCGAATCTTTTCTCTGCAACTTCAACAGGTACATTGTATGTTTCGCCTGGTCCTACACAAAATTGTGCACTATTTCCATCTAAGTTCTCACCAGCGCCCCATCCACCTACAGATGGTTCTACAATTAAAAACGGCTCCTTAGTGTCAGGATGATTTCCGGTTAATGTAATGGAACATATCGATAGAAAGTGACCGGCAACAAGTCTGTTGGGGAGATCGTTTGCTAGTGCTTTCCAAATTAGATCGGCACCACAAAGCCGTCCTTCAAAGTTGATAGAAACAGGTGCAGGTCGTTCTGCTGAAAGGATTGATTTCCTATCTGTAATGAGTTTCAGAGGTCTAAATACACCATCATTTATATTTTGTGTTGGATTGGTTACTGCTAAGAATAATGTTCTGACCCCGGCCATCAATGCATAATATGAACAGTTTACAGGACCTTTTACTTGCGGTTGGGAACCTCTATAGTCAACAATAAATTCGTCATCAGTAATCGTCACTTTGACCTTTATTTTAAAAGGTCCGTTTCCGAATCCGTCATCATCAATATAATCTTCAGCTGTGAATGTTCCTTTAGGTAATTTTTTCAGTTCTGCTTTAGCTACTTTTTCTCCTTGGTCCAGCAAGTGATCGATTGCATATAGTATTTGTTCCTTACCATGTTTATTACAAATTTCAAGAAATCTTTTTTCCCCTGTTTTAAGTGCAGCAACCTGTGCCCATAAATCTCCAATTGATAAATCAGGAAAACGTACATTCGCTTCAATCATTTCTACGACACTATCGTTTACTATTCCTTCATTAAATAGTTTTATGGCCGGAAACTGTAATCCTTCCTGATATATATCGGTAGAATCACTTGTAAATGATCCTGGGTCTTTTCCGCCAACTTCTGTCCAATGTCCTTTATTTGATGAAAAGGCTACTAATTCACCTTCGTAAAAAATTGGCATACAAAGTCCCACGTCGGATAAATGAGAACCGCCTCCTTTATATGGATCATTCATAATGATGATGTCTCCAGGTTTTAAGGCAGCACCATTGTCGTACTTTTTTAAAATTTCTTGAACCATCGTACTTAGCATTCCAATGAAACTCGTTACACCATTTCCTTGGGTGAGTAATTGTCCTCTGGCATCTGTCAAGCCAGTTGCATAGTCCAAAACTTCGTATATGATTGGACTCATTGATGTTCTTGAAAGAGCATAAAACATCTCGTCTCCAATAGCCATTAACGAGTCTTTAATGATTTCGAGGGTAAAAGGATTTATTTCATTTTTAATCATAGAATTAGTCGCTCCTTTTGTTAAATTTTAATATGCAAGTTTCCATATTCATCTATAAAAAACTTTTGATTAGGGTAGACGATTGAAGCAGCTGTAGGTTCTTCTACAATTAAAGGACCTTCTGCTTCCATACCGGGCTCTAATAGATCTCGATCATATACTTTTGTCTTAACCCATCCGTTTTCCTCAAAATAAACATTCCGTATTTCTTTAACCGCTTCCTCTATCTTTTTACCTGTACCTTTTATTTTGTTGAGAGAAGGTTTTTCGACATGGCCAAAAGAAACTAAATGCATATTAACAATTTCAATCGCTTTATCTTCTAGCTTGAATGTGTAATTTTTTTCGTGTTCTTCATGGAAAATTGTTGCGATCTCGTCAAGAGAATTAGAATTCCATGCACCACTTGGTACATTAACTTTTACAGTATGTTCCTGTCCAGCATATCTTAAATCAGCCATTCTGTGAAATAACATTCCAGATGATTCGATTCCTTGTTTTTCTAATTGGATTTGCGCTTCTTTTTCAATGCTTTCCCATTGTTTATTCATAATATCTATATGATCTGTATCAAGTTTATTAACAAGTGTTTTTATAAAATCATAACGCAGATCAGTCATTAACATTCCGAAAGCCGAAAAAACGGAAGAGGCGATCGGTACAATAACTTTCTTCACACCGAGTTCTTTTGCTAAAGCAGATGCATGTAATGAGCCACCACCTCCAAATGCAATTAATGAAAACTCGCGAGGATCATAACCTTTTCTTACTGAAATAAGTTTAAGAGCATTTAGCATATTGGAATTGGCTAATCGAATGATGCCTACTGCGGCTTCTTCAGTTGACAAACTAAATGGTTTTGCTATCTTTTCCTGAATGGCCTTTGCAATTTCTTCCATACTGCTTTTTGTATTAAAGTTCGCTAATGATAATCTTCCCGTAAACAAATTGGCATCGGTTGTCGTTGGATTTTCGCCCCCACGACCATAGGCCACAGGACCTGGTGTAGACCCAGCCGACTGTGGACCAACTTGAAGAGAACCTGAATCATTGATATGCGCAATGGAACCGCCTCCATTTCCGATTTCAACAATATCCACAACCGGGACTTTTATTGGATAGCCAGCACTTTTTTCATTCTTCTCTATATAGTAGTCAGTCGTTATTTTTACTTCGCTTTTGCTTATAAGTGAACATTTTGCAGTGGTGCCACCTATATCAAACGCAATAATATTTTCTTCGCCAAGTAATTTTCCTAAAATGGAAGCACCATAAATTCCTGCCACAGGACCTGATTCTACCAAGTTAATCGGTGTTTGCTTTGCTTGTGTGAATGAAGTAGTTCCACCATTAGACTGCATAATGTATCGTTTTCCATCTAACTTTAACTCATTTAACTTTTTCCCCAGTTGATTTACATAAGACTCAGCGATAGGTTTTACATACGAATTAAGTACAGTTGTATTTGTACGTTCATATTCACGCCACTCTTTCGTCACTTCATAGGAGCAGGTGACAGCTAACTCTGGCCATACAGACTGTATATATTCCGCTGTTTGTTTCTCATGGGTTGGATTTTGATAGGCATGTAAGTAAGCGATTGCAATTGCATCAATATTTTGTTTTTTAAAATATTCTACTATAGATTTTAATTCTTTTATATCTAGCGGTGTCAATACCTCTCCTTTGTAATTTACTCGTTCATTTACTTCTTGTCTTAAATATCTCTCGACGAACGGTTTAGGCTTTTCATAACGTATATTAAATAAATCCGGACGATTACCTCTGGCAATCTCTAAAACATCACGAAACCCTCTAGTTGTAATTAAAGCGGTTTTTACCCCTTTACGTTCTGTTAGTGCATTAATAATTATAGTAGTTCCATGTATAAAAGTATCAATGGATTCTGTATTAATACCACTCTTTTTAATGACATTAATTACTCCTTCTTCAAAATTTGCAGGAGTTGTATCAGATTTTTTAGTACCGAAGTTTCCATTCTCGTCTACGTAGACAAGATCAGTAAATGTTCCGCCGATATCTGTAGCGATTCTCATATCTAGGCTCCTCCCATGTTGTACCAAATAAAGGTACACTGTATCTATTTATTTAAATCTATTTTATACTAAATTTTTAGAGTATACAATAGATTTATATTATTTTTTTTCAATGCTGATATAATAAAGATAATAATTATATGATGGAGTGAGTGGAATGACTTTAAAAACATTAGATAGCGCATTAGAGATTTTGAAATATTTTACTAAAGATAAGGCGACATGGGGAGTTAGAGAGCTTGCCAAAGAAATGGAGAAAAGTCATTCGGTTGTTCATAGAATGCTCGTAACATTTGAAAAACATGGTTTTTTGCAAAAGGATATAGAAAGTCAAAAATATGAACTGGGCTTGAAGTTTTTTGAATATGGGTTGATTATTCAAGAAAAGTTAAAATTCAAAGATATGATCATGCCATATATGGACATGATTGCCGAACGGTCTAGGGAAAGTGTTTTTTTAACATTGGTTGATGGGACGGAAGGGGTCTGTATTGCTATAGCAGAAAGTAATCGCTCAATAAAATTTGAGGTAACGATTGGTACGCGCACACCGCTGTATGCTGGTGCTTCTTGCAAGTCAATCATGGCATATTTACCAAAAGAATTAAAAGACGAAATTATTAAGGCAGGTTTAAAGGAGTTCACTGATAATACAACCATAGAACCGAATGAACTGTTATCTGAACTAGATGAAGTAAAGAGAAAAGGATATAGTTATACGATTGGTGAATATACGGATGATGTTGTTGGTATTAGTGTGCCAGTATTTGATCATAACGGAAAAATATTTGCTTCTCTCACGATTGCTGCTCCTTCTTACCGAATTACAGATGAGATAGCTATGGAATGTTTATCATTACTTAAAGAAGGTGTTAAGAATATTCAGGAAAAAATTAACTCATATAGTATTACACAAAGTATAGGTGTCCTCCACAAGCAATGAGTATGGTCATTGTAGAGATTTTATATAAAATTAATTGAACATTAAGATTCTATTAGATCAATATTGAAAAGAAAAATACATGCAAATCTCTAAAAAAGGTTGACAAAATAAAAAAAAAATTGATTTAATATGACCAAAATCGTTACACTGTATCGTTTATCGGAACAGTTTTTTGTTGCTGTTTGAAAACGTTGCCAAATGAAACGAAACTCAAATTAAATCAGGAGGATATTTTATGGTATATAGTGAAGTTTCTCATTTAGAGTGTTCTAAATGTAAGGCGAAATATGAGCATAATCAAGTACTGAATCTTTGTAAATGCGGAAAGCCATTGTTTGTAAAGTATTATTTGGATAATTTAGCTAATGAATGGAATAAGGATTCCTTAAAGAACCGAGAACCTAGTTTATGGCGATATCACGAATTATTACCTATCGTTCATAAAGAAAATGTAGTGTCTCTTGGAGAGGGTATGACCCCTCTGTTGCGTATGGATCAAATGGGAAGCGAATTACATATTAATGATTTTTATTTAAAAGACGAATCTATCATTCCGTCTGGTACTTTTAAATCACGTGGAGCAGCTGTTGGAGTATCTAAAGCAAAGGAATTAGGCATTCAAACTATTGCTATGCCTACCAATGGAAATGCTGGCGCTTCATGGGCTGCTTATGCGACACGTGCAGGTATTAAAACAAAGATCGTTATGCCGGAATCAGCACCTACAATTCCACGGAATGAATGTTTTATGACTGATGCGGATTTGTACTTGGTGGATGGATTAATTAGTGATGCTGGACAAATAATTGGAAAAGCAGTTCAGAAGTATGACTGGTTCGATGCCTCCACTCTAAAAGAACCATATCGAATTGAAGGAAAAAAAACAATGGGCCTAGAAGTTCTGGAACAATTAAATTGGGAAATTCCAGATGTTATTTTATATCCAGCAGGAGGCGGAGTAGGAGTAATCGGTATTTATAAAGCAATACTAGAATTACAAGAAATAGGTTGGATCACTGAAAAATTACCAAGATTTGTTGTCGTTCAGTCCGACGGTTGTGCACCGATTGTAAGAGCATGGGAAGAGAATAAAAGAGAATCAGATTTCTGGGAAGATGCCGAAACAGTTGCATTCGGTATTACGGTACCAAAGGCATTGGGAGATTTTCTCGTTTTGGATATACTTTATAATACAGATGGATGTGCAATGGCAATATCGGATGACGACATGTTGAAAGAGCAGAAACATTTAGCTGCAATGGAAGGAATATATATTTGTCCAGAAGGTGCCACAACAATAGCTGCAACAAGAAAATTGCGTGAAAATGGTTGGATCAAGCAAAACGATAAAGTAGTTGCAATTAACACAGGCTCAGGCATTAAATATCCTGAGATTGTGGAAAGTAAAATTCCAATGTTACAAAAGGATGAGGAATTGTAATTTACAAAAACATTTTTTAATGCAGAAATAGATGTTGGAGGGCTATTCTCCGACTCTACCAACTATTGTATATGAAATTGAAGATGCCCACAAACCAGTAATCCTTTCTTACTGCTCACTGGCTAAAAGTGCGTTTATCTTCCAAAATCATTATGATTCTCTCCTTTACTAAGGTAGGGTACGTGGGATTGGTTGCAAGATAGCCCGACGTTATTCTGCTTTTCCGAATGTGTTTACCGATAATACTTTTAAATGTGGATTAAGACATTTTCTGCAGCCGCAACAGTTGTTTGCAGTAAATCCGGTTTACCACTTAGTACGTTTAAACGCGCCCGAAAGGATACCCGTATTTTCTAGTGATTATCCTTGTCAGTAAGATAGAAAGAAATTATAGTTTAAGAGGAGAAGGACTGTTAACGGAACAGAACATATCTAAATAGACTTTTGTTAATATTGGAAAGTTGCTCTATGTGAGAAATTTGGTTCAGACCCCGCTACGATAAAGCTTTAAGACTAAAATTTAATGTGGATTTAATGGGACTAGCTCTATTAGTATGTGACAACGTGTAAAGCTAGTCCTTTTAATTTACAATTCTTCAATCTTCCTTCCTGTAAATTTCGGTTTCCATAAGAAACTCTCATGACGGCAAAAAGCACACCGCCACCATCTATCATGAAAAGTATTTACATGCAAAACAAACACTCAAATATGCGTAGCAATTACTTTTTATAATGGTTAATATTAATTGCTCAAGGCGACTAATATACGTTTAAATTACCGTAAACTCAATTAAAATGGATGTGAAAAAACCTTAATTTGAGGGCTCGGTTTATCGTTCCTTACTCTCTTTATCCTATACATACATTCAAATGTCCGTTGCATTTGTCGATCTAAAATTTTAGATGGAATTTTTACAGCTTTACACTGAGGAAAAAGGAATCTTAAATTAAAATACTATTGACAAACTTAAAACTATATACTAGTATAATTGTATACAATTATTTTTGCGCACCTAACTAGGAGTGAAAGAAAATGAATTATCCAGGTACAACAAGGCTATCAGCAAAAGACTACGCTTACTTTGAAATAAAACAGAAGATTTTGGAAGGAGAATTGGCACCATCCCAATCTATCGTTGAGGAGGAATTATCATCTCAACTTGGAATTAGCAGGACACCCCTAAGAGGAGCCCTTCAACAATTGGAGTTTGAGAACTTGGTAGAACGAAAATCCAATGGAAGGTTAAAAGTCCCATCTATTTCTATTCAGGAAGTAGAAGAAATCTTCACGGTAAGAATGAAGCTAGAGGAAATTGCCGTTGAACAGGCGACAGATAATGCTACAGAGGATGATATTCATAATTTATCCAACATTGTTTATATGATTAAAAAAACATATGGAGATGGAAGAATCGAGGATATCCTGTATTACGGGGCACAGTTTCACAATTATCTTTATGATCTTAGCGGAAATCGCACAGTTAGTCACATTTTAACCCAGTTAAATGATCAAATTCATCGCTATAGAAGATTGGTTCCAGTGCAAAATGTCGATCGCAATAAAGAATCAGGCGAAGAACATGAGATCATACTCGATCGTATTGCCCAAAAGGATAGCCAAGGTGCCAAAGCTGTGATGCAAGAACATATTCAAAATAGTTTGGAAGCTGCAATTCATGCTATTAAAGCATTTAAAAAACAGTTTTAAAATCTGTATTGGAGGACTGGAACATGACAAAATGGAATTTTAACACGCAAGCAATTCATAATGAACAGGAACCAGATGCACAGACAGGGGCAGTATCTCAACCGATTGTCCCTGCTGTCGCATATTCGTTTGACACCGCAGAAGATGCTGTTGCGGTTGTAAATGGAGAAGCAGAAGGGGTGTATTATGGCAGGTATGGAAATCCAACATCCAGAAAACTGGAATTGAAGGTTGCATCTTTAGAAGGTTCTGAAGATGCACTAGCAGTTAGCAGTGGGATGGCAGCAATCAGTATTGGCCTGATGAACTTTCTTAGCCAAGGCGACCATGTTGTCGTAACAAAAGATGTATATGGTGGTACACATAAATTTCTTTCTACAATAGCACCAAGATATGGAATTGAATATGATTATGTCGATTGCACCGATGCGAGCGAGGTTGAAAAAGCAATTCAGCCAAATACACGTGCAGTCTATATTGAAAGCCCTTCCAATCCAAGTTTGACTTTAATTGATATTGAAGCGGTTGCAAAGGTGGCAAAATCACACAATATTCCTTTGATTGTTGACAATACTTTTATGACACCCTATTTGCAAAGACCTTTGGAACTTGGAGCTGATGTAGTGGTACATAGTGCAACAAAATATTTAAACGGTCATGGGGATGTCGTTGCGGGGATTGTTTGTGCAAACGAAGATGTCATCGCCAACATGCGAAAAAATGTGATGGGTGACCTAGGGCAACACATCAGTGCTTGGGATGCATTCCTGATTCTAAGAGGAATCAAAACACTAGGGATCCGTGTTAAACAGCATTGCCGGAATGCTTTAAAAATAGCTGAGTTTCTTGAAAAACATCCTGTTGTGGAAAAGGTTAATTACCCTGGATTAGCTTCACATCCACAGCATGATTTGGCAGTTAGGCAAATGGATGACATGGGTGGGATTGTATCCTTTGAAATTAAAGGGGGTGTAGAGGCAGGAAAAAAATTCATCAGTTCATTAGATATTGCGATGATTTCGTTTAGTCTGGGTGACCCAGAAACACTTGTGCAACATCCAGCATCGATGACACATGCATCCATACCTGAAGAAGAGTTGCATAAGTTTGGTATTTCGACTGGATTAATCAGACTTTCGGCAGGTTTAGAGGATGTTCAGGATATTATCAATGATTTAGATCAGGCATTATCAAATGTGGGGGAAAAAGTACAAATGTGATTAAAATGCTTTTAATGAAAATGGTGGTTATTTAGTTAGCTATTACACCACCATTTTATACCACCAAATTTATTAAAGTGTCTCATTCTATATTGAAAAAATGATACAAAATAAATGATATGCAAATTACAAATGTAAACGCCCATTGACAAAAAACTTTATCCGTTTTGATAATGGATAAGAACCCTATATATAAATTACTATAAAGTCGTAGATTTGAAAAAAGAAGGTGTCATGAATGCAAAACGAGATTGGCAATGAGGTAGCCATAATAAAAGAGAAGTTACTATATTGGAGAAGACATCTACATGAATATCCTGAATTATCATTTGAGGAAGTGGAGACATCGGAATTTATTTATTCCCAATTAAAAAAGCATAGAGAATTGGAAATATTCCGTCCAACTAAAACTAGTGTAATGGCTAGACTAATAGGTAATGAACCGGGTAAAGTAATAGCCATTCGTGCTGATATGGATGCGCTACCAATTACAGAAGATAATGATCTGTTGTTTAAGTCCAAAAAACATGGTGTTATGCATGCGTGTGGACATGATGCCCATACCGCAATGTTACTCGGTGTCGCAGAAATACTTGTTGGTTTAAAGGAACAGATAAAAGGGGAAGTTCGATTTATATTTCAGCATGCTGAGGAACTTCCGCCTGGTGGCGCCCAACAGATGGTAGATGCTGGCGTTATGGAAAATGTTGACCAAATTATTTGTGCACATGTGCGCTCAACTATGGAAATAGGTAAGGTAGGTGTGCTTGCGGGTCCTGTCTTGTCTTCCCCAGATACTTTTTCAATTAAAATTATAGGAAGTGGTGGACATGCAGCAAAACCACATCAAAATATAGATAGTGTAATTATCGCTGCTCAGGTGGTGACCAACCTTCAGCAGATTGTATCAAGAAATATAGACCCAATCGATGATGTTGTCCTATCAGTTACACAAATACATGGGGGAACAGCGCTTAATGTCACTCCAGGGTTTGTTGAATTGAGTGGAACGGTTAGAAGTTTTGATCCGAATCTAAGGAAGGATATACCAGCCCAGATGGAAAGAATTATCAAGGGAATAACAGAAGCACATGGCGCTTCCTATGAATTTGAATTTAAAAATGGGTACCGTCCTGTTATCAATGATGAAGAGTTAGCACAGGTTGTTAAGGATACAGTAATTGACTTGTATGGAGTTGATGCCTTAGGTGAAATTCGTAGAGGGATGGGTGGCGAGGATTTTTCCGCTTATTTACAAAAGGCGCCTGGATGTTTTTTTTATCTAGGAGCAGGCGAGAAAAATGCAACAAAAAATTATCCACACCATCACCCGAAGTTTACAATCAATGAAAATGTGCTTCCCCTGGGAGTTAACATTCTTGTAAACGCTGTCATGAGATTAATGATGAAGTAAGGAGATGTATCAGAATGGTTGATCCATCAAGATTGAAAAAGTTTCATAAGTATATGGAAAAAGAATGTTTGGATGCAGTTTTTATTACATTGCCAAGAAGTGTTTATTATTTTACTGGATTTAATACGAATCCTCATGAACGTTTTTTCGGTTTATACTTAGTGTTAGGCGAAGAACCTGTATTAATTGTTCCTGAATTAGATTTGGAAAAAGCGACCCTTAAATCAAACGTCCAGAATATACTCACGCATAGGGATGGCGACAACCCTTTGAAAATATTAAAAGAATTGACTACCCAAAGAATCGGAAAATGTGGGGTGCAGAAAGAGCATTTAACGTTAGCAAGATTTGAAGAAATTGATAGTGTTATTATGGCCGAATCTTATATTAATGTAGATGAAGAGATTCAGAAAATGAACGTAATAAAATCCCAGGATGAAATTGTAAAAATAAAAGAAGCCATTCGCATCTCAGATGAAGCACTGTATGAGGGCTTGAAAATAGTAAAACAAGGGATTAGCGAGTATGAAATAGCCGCTGAAATTCAATTTCAACGAATTAGGTTAGGGGCTGATGGTGGCGGATTAATGGTCGTGTCCGGTGAAAAGTCGGCTCTGCCTCATGGTCGTACTGGAGATCGAATTATAGAAGAAGGGGATCTTCTCTTAATTGACGGTGGAGTTCAGAAGGATGGATATGTATCGGATATCACAAGAACATTTGCGGTTGGAGAAATTAATGCGGAGAAAAAACGCATATACAATACTGTCCTGGAAGCGAATCATGCTGCAATAGAAGCAATTAAACCAGGTATATCTTTTGGAGAATTAGACACGATCGCTCGTAACATTATTATTGAAAAAGGGTTTGGAAAATATTTTACTCATCGCTTGGGACATGGTATGGGGATGAATAACCACGAATATCCTTCCATTCACGGTTTAAATCAAGATTTCATACAGGCCGGAATGGTATTTACTGTAGAACCCGGCATCTATGTACCTGATGTTGGAGGAGTACGAATTGAAGATGATGTTGCAGTTACTAAAGACGGTTTTGAAATTTTGACCCATTTTCCGAAAGAGTTAACAATTTTATAAATTATAAACTCTAAAGTTTAAGGAGGTGATCATGGTAGATTATATACCTATTTAGTAGTGAAATATAGTGGTGCCGGTCAAATATTTTATATTAGAAGTAACTATAAACAATTATGAACTATTACAAGGAGGAAAATTAATGAAGAAGATTTACCTTATGATTATACTAGCCGTAGTTCTAATCCTATCTGCTTGTACCGAGGGCACTGCAAATACGGATGGAAACAATACAAGTGATGAGCCAAAAAACAATGAAAATAGCAGTGATGAACTTCGTACAGATTTGAATATTGGAATTGAGGGAAGTCCAACAACACTTATTCCAAACACAGATCCAAACTTTGTTAAAGACTTGCACTTAAAAAGTATTTTTGAACCATTGATTGGTAGGGATCCAGACGGTACATTGACTCCACTTTTGGTAACGGAATGGGAGAATGTTGATGATTTAACTTGGAAATTTAAATTACGTGAAGGTGTAAAATTTCATAATGGCGAGATATTAACACCTGAAGCTGTCGAATATTCTATTGACTATATTATGGATGAAAAAAATAAATCTGGATACAGAGGTCACTTTGCACCTATTGAAAAAATTAACATTATTGATGAATTGAATTTTGAAATAATTACTAGTGAACCAATGCCTACATTGCCTATTAAATTAGCTGATAACATGTTGATCATGGAACCTAAACATATGGAAGAAGTTGGGGATAAAGCAGCTGAAGATCCAATTGGTACCGGTCCATATAAGTTTGTTGAAATGGTTAGGGATCAAAGTTTTAAAATGGAAGCATTTGAAGATTACTGGGGTGGGGATCTTGATATTCAAACTGTAAATTTCCGGGTGATACCGGAATTCAGTTCAAGATTGACAGCTTTTTTAGCTGGTGAAATTGATTTGCTTAATAATCTTCCAGTTGACTCAGTTGATAAAATCTTGGAAAGTGACCGTGGGGATATTGAATCAATCAGTTCAGCACGTATAATTTATCTAGGATTGAACGATAAGGAAGGTAGTCCATTTCTAGATAAAAGGGTTCGTCAAGCTGCTAACTATGCAATTGATCAAGACAGTTTATTAGAGAACATACTTAATGGTCATGGTACTAAAATGACAGGACCAATTTCGGAAATTAGTGAGGGTTATTCAGAAACAAAAGAATATGAATACAATCCTGAAAAGGCAATGGAACTATTAAAGGAAGCTGGATATGAACCAGGAGAATTAAAAATGACGCTTGAAACAACAAATGGTCGATATCCTATGGATGCACAAGTAGCACAAGCGATATCAACACAAATGAATGAAGCAGGTTTTGACATAAGTGTCCAAGTAAATGATTATTCTACACATGTAAGTAAAATTGCAGAAGGTGAAATAGAAGATATCTTTGTAAGTAGTATGGGAACACAGTTCGATGCATTCGGAACACTTGATAATCTATTTGTACCAGGCGGGACCTTTTTAATTCATACGGCGCCACAGGAGATACAAGACAAAATTTTACATTCCGGAACTATTATGGATCCGGAAGAAGCACAAAAGGAATTTGATGTATTACAAGAGTGGGTCGTTGAAGAGGCGGTAATGATTCCATTATGGCAACAAGGGGATATCTATGCGATTGATAAAAACTTGGAATTCCATCCACGTGTGGATCAGCGATATATTTTAACGGATGTAAAATGGTTAAATTAAATTCTAAATAGAAATTAATTTAAAAAATGAAGTATTATATTTATTTGAAGACAAAGGCTGCTATACAAAAATTAATAAACCATTTTTATAGTAGCTTTTAATTTTGAGATAATATTAAAAATCATTGATTCTAGCACACTGTCATTAAGTTTGACGAATCATAAATGGACGAAGTTCCGTAAACAAAAGCGGGTGTTAAGCTACATTTACGACTTGTGTTTATGGATAAAGAAACTGTATATCCAGAAAAAGCAGTGATAACAAATGTCATAGAACATGACAGAAATCTACTAGAAGTACTTGTAGATGATAAGGACGCCATGTATGTGTTTGGCCGTGGATGTGTTGACTACGAAAGGTTTGATCGAATGACAGATGACGATAACTTTTTCATTTCAAGAATGAAGAAAAACGCCGTCATTCGTGAAGTAGAATCCTTTTCGATTTCTGAAAATTCTACCATTCTATCTGGCAAAATGGTTTTCATCGATACAGTCCAATATCGTACGGAAAATGACTTCCGTCTTCTCGAGGTGGAGGATACAAAAGGAAACGTTCTTCGATTGATTAATAACCTTTTCGATTTACAACCTGATGAAATTAGTGATATATACCTTGTACGTTGGGAAATAGAGTTAATTTTCAAATGGTTTAAACAGCATGTTGCTAGGGTTCTAGTTTTTTAGTAAAACTGATAGAAGTCAGTTTACTAAACATTCCAACAAAATTTATAAAAACGCTAGTGATTAAAAATAATATTTTATTGAGCCAAATTAATAACCTACTAATGTTTGTCTCATGGAAAAGGAGGATCTTATGCTAGGATATATATTAAAACGTGGTGTACAGACATTGATTGTTCTTTTTATTACGGTGGTTTTGGTGTTTTTTATTATACGCTTAACTGGTGATCCCACGTATTTATATATGCCGGATGATGCCACAGATGAAATGGTTGAAGAGTTTCGCAAGCAGATGGGATTTGATCGTCCAATGTATATGCAGTTTGGAAACTTTTTAAAGGATGTGGTAACAGGTGATTTTGGGGAGTCTATTATGTATCGACAAGATGCATTATCCATGGTTCTTGCTAAACTACCGGCCACATTTCAACTAGCATTTGGTGCATTATTTATTGCTATAATGGTTGCTATACCTATAGGAGTGATTTCTGCTTATAAACAAAATACGATTTTCGACAGAATAGGAACAGGTTTTACTATAGTGGGGCAGGCAATTCCAGGATTTTGGTTAGGACTTTTGCTGATTCTATTGTTTTCTGTAACTATTAAATTATTCCCTTCAGGTGGTGGGGGATCTGTACTCCATTTAATTTTACCTGCAGTCACACTTGCGGCTCATAGTGCTGCGCGATTTGCAAGATTTACCAGATCGACAATGTTGGATGTATTACGTAAGGATTATATTCGCACTGTTAAATCTACTGGTGCACCGATGTATTCAATTCTATATAAATATGCATTGAAAAATACATTGATTCCTCTTATAACAATAGCTGCCTTGGATTTAGGTGTTCTATTGGGTGGAGCGGTTATTATTGAGTTTGTATTTTCTTGGCCTGGGTTGGGTCAATTACTTTTAAATGCAATGATGGGGCGAGATTTCCCGGTTGTTATAGCGGGTGTCTTTTTCATAGCATTAAGTGTTTCAGTTATAAACTTTTTTGCGGATATACTATATGGTCTTGTAAATCCACAGGTTCGGTTAAAGTAAGGAGTGATTTAATTGGCCAAAAAACTTGAAGATGTACAAACACAACAGGTTACAGTAGTACAAACATCACAAATAAAAGGAAGTAAAAAATCAAAATTTAATTATTATCTAAAGGAACTTATTCATCACCCTAGTGGTTTTACAGGGGCTATCATTCTAGTAATTGTCATTCTTGTCGGTATTTTTGGTAAAATGATTGCCCCTTACGATCCCATGGCTATGGATCTTGGTCTTAAACTTTTACCACCACTTTCGGAGGGGCATATTTTGGGGACAGATCAATTAGGTCGGGATATTCTATCTAGGATAATTGTGGGAACGAGGGTATCATTGATAATCGGTGGGGTTACAGTTATAGGTGCTGGTATAATTGGAACCGTTATTGGTATTATTTCAGGGTATTTTCGAGGATGGATAGATGCCGTCATAATGAGAATTGTTGATGTAACATTAAGTTTTCCATTTATATTAATGGTACTTGTCATTAGTACCGTACTTGGTGCAGGGTTGAAAAATATTATTTTTGCCTTAATTATCGCTGGATGGGTAGCTTTTGCAAGAATAGTAAGAAGCGAGGTACTAGCTCTAAGGGAAAAGGAATTTATTATTGCTAGTATTGCTACGGGCGTTCCCCGATGGGAGATAATTGTAAAACATATTTTACCTAACCTTTTTACCCCTATTATTGTTTTGGCTTCACTTCAAACAGCTAATTATATTATTGCAGAAGCTGGAGTAAGTTTCTTGGGCTTTGGAATTCAGCCACCAACTCCTGCATGGGGGAATATGCTAAGTGAGGGAAGAGATTTTATTTTCAGTTCCTGGTGGTTAATAACTTTCCCCGGTATTGCAATCTTATTAACAACCTTGGGAATAAACCTAGTAGGTGACTGGTTAAGGGATGTACTTGATCCTGAATACAAAAAGTAGGGGGTTTTTATAATGCCTAATGGGGATGTTGTATTAAAGGTAAATAATCTAAAAACTTATTTTCATACAAGTCGTGGAACAATTAAAGCAGTAGACGGTGTCGATTTTGAGGTCAAAAAGGGTAAAACAGTTGGATTGGTCGGCGAATCTGGGTGTGGGAAAAGTGTAACATCACTTTCAATTATGGGATTGCTACCAAAACATTTAGCAAAAATAGAAGATGGTGGAATTAATTTTAATGGGGTAGATTTAACTAATATTAGTGATCGGGAACTCAGGGGTATAAGGGGTAATGAAATATCAATGATTTTTCAGGAACCTATGACTTCTTTAAATCCGGTCTTTACAATTGGTCAACAGTTAAGTGAACCTCTTAAACAACATACAAAAATGAATAAATTAGAAAAGAAAAAAAGAATCATTGAAATATTAACATTAGTTGGTATACCGAGACCAGAGGGAGTTTATTCGCAATATCCGCACCAGCTATCTGGTGGGATGAGACAAAGGGTTATGATCAGTCTGGCTATGCTTTGTAATCCAAAACTCCTAATAGCCGATGAACCAACAACGGCGCTTGACGTTACTATCCAAGCGCAAATTTTGGAACTTATTAAAGAAATTAAAGATAGAACTAATATGTCTGTAGTTTTAATAACCCATGATTTAGGCGTTGTCGCAGAAATGTGTGATGAAGTAATCATCATGTATGCAGGTAAAATTGTGGAAAAAGCGGATGTAAAAACAATTTTCAATCTTCCAAAACACCCTTACACAAAAGGACTTTTAAAGTCCCGTCCAGGTATGAGTCAAAGTGGAAGAAAGCAGAAATTAGAATCGATTCCTGGAAGTGTGCCCAGACCAGATGAGATGCCAATTGGATGCACATTTGCACCTAGATGCCCTTTTGCTATGGAAAAATGTTTTTCTGAAAAACCGCCTCTTTATCAATTGGAAAAGCAAGTATCTAGATGCTGGCTTCATGAGAATGAGGGAAAGGAGATATTCTAATGTCTGAAGTTTTGCTAGAAGTGAAAGGCTTAAAACAGCATTATAGTATAGATCAGGGTTGGTTAAAAGAAAAAAAATACGTAAAGGCTGTTGACGGTATCGACTTTAAGGTTATAAAAGGAGAGACATTCAGTTTAGTTGGTGAAAGTGGTTGTGGAAAATCCTCCACTGGAAGAACCATTCTACGACTTAATGAGGCAACAGACGGGGAAATTATTTTTGAGGGTCAAAATATTGTGGAATTGTCATATAGAAAAATGAGAAAATTTCGGAAAAAAATGCAAATGATTTTTCAGGATCCATTTGCTTCACTAAATCCCAAGAAGACAGTGCGTCAAATTTTAATGGAGCCTTTGCGTGTTCATAACTATTATTCAGCGGAGGAACGTCTAAACAAGGTAATTAAAATTTTAGAAATTGTTGGTTTATCACAATATCATCTTGATCGTTATCCTCACGAATTTTCTGGTGGTCAAAGGCAAAGAATTGGAATTGCCAAAGCCGCAATATTAAATCCAGAATTAATTATTGCCGATGAGCCTGTATCCGCTTTAGATGTATCAATTCAATCACAAGTAATTAATTTATTGCTAAAATTACAAGAAGAATTAGGGCTCACTTATATATTTATTTCTCATGACCTTGGGGTTGTTCGTCATATTTCAGATCGCGTTGCCGTAATGTATCTTGGGAAAATCGTTGAAATTTCTAATACAGAAGAGTTATATAACAATCCTTTGCATCCTTATACGAAAGCACTAATGTCGTCGGTACCTATTGATCATCCAGAAGAGGTTAAAGAGAGGATTATTTTAACCGGTGATGTCCCTAATGCTGTTAATCCACCAAGTGGATGTGCGTTTCATCCAAGATGTCCATTTGCCATGGATATATGTAAAAATGTTAATCCTGTACCTACAGAAAATCCAAATGGGCATACTGTTTCGTGTCATCTGTATGAATAGGCTTTTGGTTTGTACATTAAAAAAGGAAATGGATAGGATCATTATAAACATCTATTTACCACAGCTTTAATTGATTTTTATATAATTTGTTAGGTTAATTCAAACGGATAACCACTAATTTTGTGGAAGTTAATACCAGCTAAATCATGTCGAATACTCATACGTGTTGATTATTCGGGTTTGCTGGCAATTTAATTGTATACAATTACACATATATTTAGTAGAAGTTTGCGGTTGTTATTGTAAGACGGAAAGAGTGTGTCCGTGTGATGAAGGTCATAATTTTTATGTGAAATTCCCAATGCGGAATTAATATAAAAAAGTAAAAATAATGGAGGGTATTAAAATATGAAAGCAATTGAGAGAATACAAAATATGATTGAAGGAAAAGAAGTAGATCGACCGGGGGTGTCATTTTGGAAGCACTTTCCCTTAGTCGACAGAAAAGTGGATAAAATGATCAAAACAACGATAGATTTCCAGCTGCAATTTCAATCTGACTTTGTAAAATTAAGTCATAATGGATTATATTCCACAGAAGATTGGGGCAATATTATTAAGTGGCCATCAAGAGAAACTGAAGTTGGGCAAGTCACTGAATTTGTCATTAAGGAGGCGGAGGATTGGAAGCGCTTAGAAGTAAATAAGCCAAATACAGGAGCTTTATTGCGTGAAGTATTGATTACAGAAGGAGTTCTTGAAAGGTTTAAAGGAAATGTGCCTGTTCTTTCAACAATCTTTAGTCCATTAACGACTGCGATTAAACTGTGCGGAGAAGAGACATTGCTCCGGCATATAAATGAAGAACCAGATTTATTGCGTAAAGGCTTGAAGACGATTACAGAGACAACCATATTATTTTTAAGAAAACTGAGTGAAAAAGGGATCGATGGCATCTTTTTTGCCTCCCAGTTGGCAACTTTCGATCGCTTAACATCTGAACAATATGATGTTTTTGGGAAAAGATATGATGAAATTGTTTTACAGGAGTTAACTGGGAATACCTGGTTCAATATTGTTCATATTCATGGAAAAGAACCAATGATTGAAAAGTTGGAAGCCTATCCAGTACAGGCATTGAACTGGCATGATCGCATAGCCAATGTAACATTAAAAGATGCACGAAAACTAACCGATAAAATATTAATCGGCGGTATTGAAGAAAATTATGATTTGGAAAATGTAAATGAGCACACGCTTCAGTCTCGTTTGGAAGATGCTGTTACACAGGTTGGTGATCTTAGTAAACTTATTTTAGGACCAGGTTGTGTCATGCCGCTCACAGCAACAAATGAACGCTTTGCTTTAACGAAGAGTATAGTTAATAAATTGGAAGGATTTAGGGTACCACAAGTGGAAGCATAAACATTACCCCAAAGCTTCGTAATGCACATTACGAAGCTTTCTGTGCATATGTAGGAGGATATTTATGGAGAAGTGGGGCAATTGGTTCATCTTTGTTTTTGTGTTGTCATATTTAGTAAGGCAGATATGTGATATACAATTTTTGGATTATATAAATGCTATTTTAACAATCATCATTATTGGGTTTACCGTTGCCTATAGTAAAAAGCTGCCAAAGCTATTCAGTTTTATCATGCTTGTAATTGGGGGAATCATTTTATTTACCGTGGAACCGTCAACCCAATTAGTCATTGAGAGTGTAACAAAAAACTTGCCACTTGTATGTTTAATCATCGTTGTTCCGATTTTATCTGTGCCGATCCATTTAGGTAAATATAATGAATCGATCGCCGCATTTTTGGCACAGTTTAAAAATAGAGTGGAAGTTTTATACATGCTTATTTATAGCTTTTTTTATGTATTGGCGCCAATCACCAACCTTGGTTCATTACATATTATTCATTCGATGGTTAAAAATATGAATCTGTCCAGTAACTTTCTCGGCAGACTTTATACGCGGGCATTTACATCCATTAATACGTGGGCCCCTTATTTTGCATCTGTATTTTTAGTTGTTTATTACTTAAAAATTCCAATGTATGTCTTCATCCCATTTGGTTTACTGTTAAGTATATTTCAATTCGCTACAGCTGTAATACTTTTTTCTGTTAAAGAAAAACGTAACATACAACTTAATGGTATGAAAGTGAAAGAGAAAAAGGGAAGTAAAAGTTTAATAGAATTATTGTTAGCTTTACTTTTATTAATTGGTGTTATTTTTGTACTGGAACCCTATATCAAGGTAAATGTCAGTGTGTTGATCATCATTTTAGCAATAGTGTTTTCGCTAATTTGGGCAATTTATTTGAAGAAAACAAAAGGTTTTGTTCAGGAGGTTAATAAGTTTACAAATGGGGTAGTCAGGAAGCAGTCAAATGAAATTGCATTATTTCTGACAGCGGGTTTTTTTGGTGTAACATTGGCTGCCTCACCGATTTCGGGTTACGTTAATGCGCTTTGGAGCATGATTGGCAATCAATCCTTTGTTTTATTAACATTTTTTACAATCCTTATTGTATCTTTCTTATCCATTTTTGGGATTCACCAAATCGTGATTGTGAGTTCCATATTGGCGAGCGTATCCCCTGATTTGTTAGGAATACATCCTATTACCTTTGCAATGATGTTATTAAGTGCATGGGCAATCGGTAGCACTGTGTCACCAATTGCTCCCGGTAATGTGATTGTGTCGAATTTGTTGCAGATTAATATATTTAAACTCATATTTAAGATGAATTTACTTTTTACTACCTTGTTAATATTTGTTCATACCATTGTAATTTATATTGTGCATTTGTTGATTTAACCATGGTGGGATTAGACAGTCACTCTAATTATGACCAAGATAGTTTAAATAAAGAATTTTAAAAGCATTTAAAAATTATAATTAAGGCAATGCTTACAGGTTATTATATGTATATTTTTGAGAAAAGAGAGAGGATGATGTCGTTTGAAAAAGAGATGCCTTCATTCCCGGTTCTCCCACATTCTTAGGGATTGAATCAAGAATAGCTCTAATCATTCAGATTGTACTTGGTGTAGTATACAATTTATTTAAACGAAAAGAATATAAAAACTTTCTGGATTGAACAACTAAGATATTTAACATTGGGAGAAAGTGCTAAGAGAGAAAACAGTAAAAGGTAATTCTAAAACAGTTCGTATCCATCTTGGTACGAACTGTTATACTATAAATTCAATTAAATGGATGTGAAAAAACCTTAATTTGAGGATTCGGTTTATCATTCCTTACTCTCTTTATCCTGTACATACATTCAAAAGTCCGTTGCATTTGTCTATCTAAAACTTCATATGGAACTTTTACAGAAAGCTTAAGGCCATTATTGAATATGATATTCGATTTTGAAGGGCAAGAGCTTTCTTTAATTTTGTATATGTGTTGGTAGGAAATCCATTTATTGTTGATGTCTGAAGGTGAATGGGTTGGAAAGAAATAGATTCCTTTCTGGATGTTGATTGGGATAGGGACTTTTCTTTTGAAGTTTGTATGATGGATGACTGCATTGCGCCTGCCTTCGTAAGTGCAACATTCTATATGGCAGGTTTCATCGATGAGTTCAAGTTGAGTTTTACGTACTTTTATAATTTGATCAGTCTCGATCACAATTGATTCAAATTCAATTTGCCTCGCTGGCAATAATGCCAGCGAGTTTTCATTAATGATATAATCTGATTTTATTTGCTTCATTTTTATCTCCTTTACATTATATTTTTTTCGTACCTGTTTATGATTTCGATTGCTTGCGGGAGGAAATCATTTTGATGAATTTCTAGTTCATGAGCTATTTTTAAAAATGTTATTATACCCGGAAGATGCTTCCCCCGTTCAATGCGACTTAAATGGTTCGGATCGACTTTGATCTCTTGACCTAATTTCTCTAATGAATAATTTTTATGTATGCGTCGGTGCTCTCTCGTTAGTTTTCCAAAAAAGTAGTTTAGATCCAAATATTCTTTTTCACTCATTAAAATTCTCCTTTTCTATCATTATGATATAGGTATATAGTCTGGTTCCAAGGCATGCATAGCTAAATTTATGAATATTTTATGACATTTCCTTGGATAAGAATCGTTATTTATTGTTTTAGTGATAGTTAAATCAAATATGCCCTAACCTCCTTTTAGTCGGGTGAAATGACTATTTAGCTATAAAAAACATGCCTTTAATACTATATTATCTCATATAAGGTTGATTATAGAACTAATTATGCATAGTTAGTGTTTGTGAAATTTATCTGGAATCTTCCTATGATAGTGTTACTTGCTCGAGCGGTAATACAAATCTAGGGGGAACGTGAATGAATAAAGAATTTGATGTGTTCTTTAAAGCGAATGAACGAAGAATTCATTATCAGATCCATCGATTAGGAATTACGGGTGAATGGTATGAAGACTTTTATACTGAAGGGATTCTGGCACTCTGGAAAGCATATAAAGAATTCAATGAGACGAAAGGGAAAATTGGGACATTTTTAAATTATCGTATTCGGTATAGATTGCTAGATTTGCTCCGGAAAAAATTACGTGAACAAGAACTAGTGGAAGAAATGAAACATGAAGAGTCAGTTCGATTAGATGACGGAAATCGACACCGAGGAACAGGGATGCCAGTTGTGAATGTACGTGGAATTGTGCTGGAAGACCACATGTTTTGGGAAAACGTTCGAAGCCGGTTATCAGAAAATCAATGGAAATGGGTGAAATATTTTATTATTGCTGATTTGTCCGTGAAAGAAATTATGGAACTTGAAGGTGTGACAGCTGATGCTGTAAAAGGATGGGGACAGGCGGTGAGGAGGAACTTGCGGGATGAGGAGTTGAGACGGAAGTTGGAGGAGATGATGTAATGAAAAAGTATGATGGTTAGGTTATAAATGGTGACTAGCTACAGAAAGTTCTCCATAAGGAATCTTTGATAGCTCTTCTACACCGTATTTGGTAACTCGCTCTATAAAAGTTGAATCCATTCCAGCCAATAGGGAAACCGGGCATGAGAAGTGAGTTTATCGCTGACGTTTTAGAGAATATTCTTAAAGTTATTGTCGAAGCTTTTAAATTAAAGATATAAGAGATATGTAAGATACTAGTGACTTATTTAGGAGAGATTAATGACTTCTTATAAACAGCGCCTAGAAAAAGCCTTGTTTATAAGAAGTCAATGATAGAACATTTAATTATCCTGCATTTATAGGAATATCCCTTTGATGGTTGTCTACGAATTATTTTTTGATTAATAATTATTTTCAATTGAGATTTTAATAGTTTTTCATGAAATTAATTTATGAATTGATCCTTGGTATAATCTTGATTTAATACTAATAACATTTCTAACGCACTCATTTCAGGTAATTTTTCAAGAAAATCTGTGAGTTCGTCGTAATGCTGGAAACTGAATGCTTCTAATTCCTGTACTGGTTTGTAGGTGTTTTCATACTCCTCAAAGATTAGTTTGTATAGACGGAGAATGTGAATAGATTGACTTGATTCTGAGAGTGCAGCAACTCCGATTTCAGTTGACACTGGTGAAAATATGACGGTCTCCAATTTCATATTCTCCATTAACTCATCTGGGAAAGCAACTGATTTTTCTTTCATTGATACATTCCTCCTTTTATTTTACAATTAAAAAAGTATTCTATTGTAAAAATTAAGAATAATTTGATTTCATTCTACCTTTTTATGAAGATAATGTCACCTTTTGGGTGCTCGATTTCCAAAACATTTATTTATAATCAGTGATGTAAAAGCGGCAGATTATTTTGTTGTCTTGTTTCAAAAATGAATTAGTAAAAGGTATCTTATTAATTTAGAAAGAAAAATTTTGGGGACTGTCTCCCGTGTTTTTCATTCGATCTTAATACATTGTATTCCATCAGTTTGTGCGAATTAGGCTTATTATAAGAGACCACCTAATCGAGAGTAAATATTTTCGATTAGGTGGTTTTCTTTTTCTAAGTAGACATAATAGACAGGGATCATCAGTTTATACTTTTCAAAAACTTAGTCAATAAAGCAATTTGTTCTTTTGTTAATGATTTTGTAGATTCTAATAATCGACGTTGCTCAGGTGGAAGACCAACTTCTACTTCTGAAAAGAATTCAGAAAGTGATATATTTAATGCTTTACAAATTCTCTCGAGAGCATCTAGTGAGGGTTTACTACCACCACGTTCAATTTTAGATATTTGTGATGGATCTAGGTTTGTCATTTGTGCTAATTTTCGTGCAGAAATGTCTGAAGTTTCTCTTAAATTTTTAATTCGCTTTCCAATATTAATCATTTTTTATTCCACCATTTCAATTATTATTTCAAAGAATGTCAAAAAATGAAATTAATTAAACAATAAGTATTGACAAGTTGAATTTTATTCAATATAATGTGGTTAGTAAGTTGAATTATATTCACTTTTTAGTCGTTTAATAAGAGTTAAATTTTACTTTAATGGCAAGGGAAGAAGGGAGGTGCATCTTTTAAAGGGATTGATTTTAATTCAACTATATTAGTGTATATTCCACCGCAACCATTATTGATAAAAAGTTTGTATAGGGTTAATTTTATCAATAAAGGTGCGAAGAGACAAGAAGTAAGAAGGATGATGAAACTTAAAATAAAAGGAAATCAACAAAAATATGTATCCGCTGTTAGCTGGAACTTTACCTGTTAGTCATCATATTTCTAAAGCGTTAGAAGATTATGTAGGTTTCATAAACGAAAAAGGTGAGAGAAAGATTGATGCAGTATATTATCCTTCCGGTCAGTTATTTGAAGATAATGCAATATTAGAAGCAATTCCTTCAGGTACAGTTGAGATGGCTCAGATAAATTACGATAAGGGGAGATAGCAAATTTAAATAGATTAATTTAAAAGGATAAAAAAATTTGGCTATTGTTTTATTGCACTTTTGGTATTATTCATTTGTTTAACTTATTTAAATAAGAGTAATGTTTTATCGGTTTGAATAATTCTAGTATAACAATGAGGTTAAAAAATGAAGCGGATGTTGCCGTAAAATGAAGTGTATCTAAACAGATTGGAGATTTAAAAAAAGATCTTATCGCTAGTATCAAATAAAACTCCCACATCTATATGATGTGGGCTATTCAAAACAATATGATTCTATCGATCTATTAAATCAATTATTTCTCGAATATCGTCAATTTGCAATGCATCTGCAATTTTTTCAATATGTCCAAAATTAATATTTTCTCTTTTTTGGTTTGATAGTTCACTTAAAGCTGCGTGACGAATGTCCGTTAAGCGCGAAAGTTCTCTTAACGAAATATTATGTTTTTTTAGTAAATCTTTTATTTTGACAATGACTTTTTTCTCCATAATTCACCTAATTATTAAAAAAGTATTTGACTATATAAAAAATTTAGCATATAATTCTTCGATAAGTGGTACGCATAAAAGTAACGAGGATGGATAAAGAAGTGAGTTGTAAATGTTTTTGTCGAAGGGTGGTGATTTAAAGATAAATGAAAGGGGTTTCAAAGATGGCAGACAACTAATTAAAGAATATTTGAAAGGGAGTAATTACCTATGGACATATCGCCTTGGACTCTATTGACGGATCTTGGGTTTGTTGCTTTGTTGTTATTGGTAGGGAGCATTCTAAGAGCTAAAGTTAAAGTTATTCAAATGCTGTTTTTACCTGCAAGTTTAATTGCTAGAATTTTAGGATTGATTCTAGGTCCTAATGGTGTAGGAGTGATACCATTTTCCAGTGCCATTGGAACATATCCTGGTATTTTAATCGCTGTAGTTTTTGCATCATTACCGATTGCTGCTAAAAAGATGAATTGGAAGACGATCATTGATAGGGTAGGTTACTTTTGGGGCTATTCTCAGTTCATAATGATAGTGCAATGGGGTCTTGGAGTACTATTTGGTTTAGTTGTACTAAAATTCATATGGCCAGAATTACATAATGGTTTTGGATTAATGTTAGCTGCCGGTTTCGTAGGAGGTCATGGCACAGCGGCAGCAATCGGTGAAGCCTTTAGTGGACATGGATGGGAAGACGCAGCAAGTTTAGCTATGACATCGGCCACTGTAGGAATTGTTGTAGCAATAGTTGGTGGTATATTTTTGATAAATATGAGTGCACGTAAGGGGGAAGCAAGTTTTATAAGTGATTATAAACAATTGCCGAATGAGCTTAGAACGGGTCTTATTACACGGAATAAACGTAAAAGCTTTGGAGACGATACTGTTTCATCAATTTCGATTGATCCATTAATATTTCATTTAGCAATCATACTAGTGGCGACAATTGGTGGATATTATTTAAGCGATTTTGGTGGGAGAATACTTCCTCAAGTAACTTTACCAGCATTTAGTGTAGCGTTTATTGTCGCAATATTCATTCAGCAAGTATTGGTTGCAACAAAATCTATTGATTACTTTGATAAGCGAATTGTAGATAGAATTAGTGGAAGTGCTACTGATCTATTAGTTGTGTTCGGAATTGCATCTATCAAATTACCGGTAGTAATTAAGTATGCCACTCCGTTAATATTTCTATTTTTATTTGGGATTGTATATTGTTACATTTGCTTTAAAATATTGGGTCCGCGGATGCTTAGAGAATTTTGGTTTGAGAAATCAATTTTCTCATGGGGATGGATGACGGGAACAATGGCAATGGGAATAGCACTTTTAAGAATTGTTGATCCAGACTTAAAAAGTAAGACACTTGATGACTATGCATTAGCTTATATACCTACTGCTCCTGTTGAAATACTTGTCGTTACATTTTCACCATTACTGATAATGAGTGGTCAACATTGGTTATTCATCATCATTACACTTGGTTTTGGATTAATAATCTTTTTACTTGCCCTTATGCGGGGGTGGTGGATAAAAGATATAAATGTTCATCGGAAACGTGCAAGTAACGGCTAGGATTGAACAAAAATGCTTAAGTAAATTAAAAAAAAGGATTGATATTTTATGACTTCGAAAGATACTAAAATTGAATTTTTATATTTATCTGAAGAGGATTTAATTAAATCTGGTGTTCTTGAAATGAATACTTGTGTTGAAACGATGGATAAAATGTTCGGAATCATTGGTGATGGTGATTATTTAATGGGAGGTCCAAAAGAAAATGAACACGGTATTATGTTGTGGTTCCCAGAAGAAAAGAGATTTGAAAACATGCCGGTCGCGGGTCCAGATCGCAGGTTTATGTCACTAATTTCTTATTTGGGTGGAGATTTTAATATAGTTGGTGAAAAGTGGTATGGGTCAAATATAAGTAATAAGGATAAAGGACTTCCTCGCTCCATTCTTACTGTTACTTTAAGTGATGTTGATACTGGGCAGCCACTAGCTTTTATGTCTGGAAATTTAATAAGTGCAATGCGGACAGGGGCAGTTCCAGGTGTAGCAACACGATATTTAGCTCATGAAGACGCAAAAGTTTTAGCTGTTGTTGGAACGGGTGTCATCAATAAAGCCTGTGTACAAGCAGTTTTATACGCAAAACAAAATATTGAAACGATTAAAGTATTTGATATTGACCCTAAACGTAGTCAAGCATTTATAGACGGACTTCAGGATGATGTCAAGACTGAGCTAGAAGTTTCATATTCGATGGAAGCTTGTATACGTGATGCAGATATTGTATCAGTTGCAACATCTGGAGCGAAAAGACCTGAAATTAAGGATGAGTGGGTAAAAGATGGATGCCTGATTACACTAACGGGAACGGCAAAACTATCGGAAAACTTTTATAAAGAAAATACGATCGTAGCAGATAACTGGGAAATGCATGAAGCATGGTATCGAGATGCACTTGAACGACCTAATGGAATGGAAAGTATTACAAGTTGGGCTCCAACAGGCGATATTTTGAAAATGATCCATGACGGAAATTTAAAAGATAAAGTATTTCATAATTTAGGAGATATTGTTCTAGGAGGAGATGATTTTAGAAAATGTGAAAAAGAAAAAATTGTTTTTGTAACGGGTGGGTTATCGACAGAAGATACAGCATGGGCTTATCACGTGTACAAAAATGCTTTGAAAAATTCTATTGGTCAAAAGTTAAAGCTATGGGATCAACCCTATTGGGCGTGAATGTGAATTTCAGTAAAGTTGGTGTCGGACAGTCCAAACTAGTTATATAAGCAGAGTAGGAGTCTTGTATAAACGAAGGGGTGGTATTTCGAACTACTGTAAAAGTAGAATATAGGAGTACATTTTTGCAGCTGAAAATTTTACAGGGAGTGGATATTATACGTCATTTCAGTCCGGGTGATGCTCCTGCAGCTGTCACTACCTTTGATGGTTATCCGATAGGAAAAGCAGGATATGCTCTATCATTAAGTGCTTTTGCTTCATTAATAATGTCTAAATCCCGAGTTTGGCAGTTTTGAAAATTAGCACAGCGGTAATATGGAAAACATATTAAAAAAAATATCTGAATCAAAAATAATTCCTATTTTAAGAAAGATAGATCCAGCTAAGATCGATAAAATCATTGAAATCTTTATTAGAAACGAAATTAGAGTTGTGGAAATAACAATAGATTCATTAGATGCATCTAATATTATAAATAGATTAAAAGAATATTACGGTGATAGTATTATAATTGGTGCAGGAACAATCTTGAGTGTGGAGGACGCAAAGTTGGCTAAAAAAGCTAAGGCAGACTTTATATTTTCCCTTACTTAAATGAAGAAGTTATTGCAGCCTGTATACATGATAACGTTGTAGTGATCCCGGGTGTAATGACGCCGAGTGAGATATATAAGGCTTATGAAAAAGGTGCAAATGCACTTAAGATATTTCCAGCTTCAAATTTGGATCCTTCTTATATAAAAAATATTAAAGCTCCACTCCCGAATATACCGTTAATCGTAACAGGTGGGATAAATTTAGAAAATATTAATGAGTATCTTGATGCTGGTGTAATGGCGACAGGAATAGGTGGATTGCTTTTAAATGAAGATTGGTTGAATAAAAATGAATGGGATAAATTCGAGGCCCTAGTCAAGCAGTATAAGTTGACGGTGAAAGATAATGAATAATTTTAGTAGGTGATTTTTTGAAATAATTAAAGTAACTCCGCATGTTATAACCACTCCTTTAGAAAAAAGTTTTTATTTCTCCCAAGGTTTTGTAGAATCAAGAAATTCCTTGATTGTAGAAATTGAAACTGATGAAGGATTGATTGGATGGGGCGAGTCTTTATGCCATGGACAGCAACCGCCAGAAATAGCAGCCACATTTATTAAATACTGTTTTGAGCCACATTTAATCGGAAAAAACCCTTACGATGTTGAGGTCCTTTGGGAAGATATGTACAATAAGTCTAGACATTTTGACCAATATGGAGCGGCGATAAACGCTATTAGCGGTGTAGATATTGCATTGTGGGATATTATCGGAAAAGATTTAAATAAACCAATCTCACATTTGATAGGAGGTCAGTTTCGTAAAGAAGTTGTACCATACGCAACAGGACTTTATAGGTATAAAAATAATAACCATATTGAGGTTGGTATAGAAGAAGCAAAATCTCATATTGAAAAGGATTTAAAGCATTAAAATTAAAGATAGGTTTTGGTGTCGAAGAGGACATTGCATATATAGAAGCAATTAGAGAAACAGTGGATCCCAATATCCTTATTATGGCAGATGCAAATTGTGCGTACAATGTTCCAGAGTTAAGAAGATTGATTAAAAAAAGCGAATTACTTAACGTCCATTTCTTTGAAGAACTATTAGCTCCAGAAGATATGGAAGGTTATACCCAGATAAGAAACCTAAGTAGCACTATATAGCTTCAGGTGAAAATATATTTGGAAAAATAGGGTATCGTAATTGGATTGCCAATGGTGCTTTGGATATAATCCAACCAGATTTAATGTCATCAGGTGGGTTTACAGAATGTAAGAAGATTTCTAATTTGGCTCATTCATGGAATACGCCATTGATACCGCATGTTTGGGGTTCAGGTATTGGTTTAGCTGCCTCGTTACAGTTTATTGCGAATTTACCATTTACACCACAATCAATGAATCCAATGGAAATTATGTTAGAATATGATCAGTCTGATCATCCTTTTAGAGAAGACTTGATATACAATCAAATAAAAATGGTAGACGGAAAGATTCCAATTCCAAATAGGCCTGGTATTGGGGTAGAAGTTAATGAAGAAATAATACGTAAATATTCAAAGGAAATATTTATTTAAACCTAGATGTAATTCTGAGTAGAAGCAATCAATTTGAAATTTATGTATACAGAGTAATATCTGAATTGTATATTAGATGTTGCACTTGTTATCTACTAATCTTGGTGAAGTACACCCCAGATCCTGAAAAGAATCTAAATTACTGGAGGAATTTGGAAACTCCAAGGCCATTCAATTAGTGTGGGAAGGAGGATATGGATTATGGCATGAAGCCATTAGAATAGTATGAATCTGTTCTAATGGCTGTAAGATCTTTCTCCATTAGTAGTAGGCCAATGGCATCTCCCTCTGCATCCACTAGTCCTACTATTCGCAAATAGTGGCTCATGGATATGGACAATCAGCCAATTAGGTGAATTCATATCTAAACTGCTTCCTTGTAACTTAATTGACTGTAAGCCAATGTCGTAATTAGAACATATACTGGAATCATTTCACCTGTTGAACTGAAGTGTGAACCTGCCCAATCTACCTCCAGGAATTCACCTGGCTTTCTACGAATTGGCAATGTTAATTTTAACCTTTTTAAATATTTCTCGTAATTCTTACAAAATGTTTAGTAGACATAAGGAACATTCCCACCCTCACATGCTTTTGTTGTGTACCATGATGCAACAAGGTCAAGGTTTTCTATAGCCCTTGGCACTTTCTCCCAATTAACCGGGAAGTAACCTTTCTCAATGGCTTGTTTCTTTGGAAAGAAAAACGCCACCAACCATGGGTTGATCATAGTGTCGTTCAAACTTTCCAAACCATATTTTTTGGCACGTTTGTCGAGCCTCAGCAACCATATTCCTGGAGTAGCCAGTGCTAGAACTGATTGTTTCTTGATTGATCTCTTCAAAACACAGCTCTATAATCTCATGGCAATTAACCATTAAAAACCTTCTGTATAACAATGTGTCATTCTTATTGCATGCAATTTTTATAGAGGAGGTTATTCTATTTATTGCGCTGACCCCCAGTCTAAAAAAAGTTGCTCATTTTCCTGCATTTACAGGCTCAAAACTCCGCATAAGTGACTCAATTCTCCGCAATAATCTTGTGTTCAAAATCTATCATTTCAGTCAAAGGACTAAGAAAAATCCCTGTTAAATAAATTTGATAAATTAATATTATAACATATAACAGAATAATAGTATCGTTATTGAGAAAAATGTATCAAATAATAGACGGATTGCGTTTTGTATATGGGAATTAATTTGAATTGCCATTTTAATTTTAAGACCTGCTATTAGTTAATCATTTGGAATTAAAACTGTGTTTATAGATGTTTTTGATATATTTTTAGATAGCTAATATATAAGTGGCATGAAAATTGCAATAAAATAATGCGCCCAGGAACAATAGGTCAAAATTTTAGGGAGCATAATGAATATTAGGTAGGGAGATGTTTAAGTATGACATGGGATATAGGCATCATAGGACTTGGAACGATGGGGAGTATGGCAATGTGGCAGCTGGCAAAGCAAAATGTTTCGATTATTGGATTTGAGCAGTATGGGATTGGTCATGATCGTTCTGCGGCAGGAGGGGAGTCAAGGTTATTCAGAACGGCGTATAAAGAAGGAGAACAGTATGTGCCTTTATTGAAAGAGTCCAAACTTTTATGGCGTGAATTAGAAAAGGAAACAGGAAATAAATTATTGTCATTAAGTGGAGGACTAACTATTGGAAATCCTGACGACGACATTATGAAAAATGTTATTAAAAGTGCTAAGCATTATGATATTGAGCATGAAATTTTGGATTATAACGATGCTAAAAAAAGATATCCGCAACATCTAATAGACCGTAATGAAATTATGGTCTTAGACAAAGAAGCGGGTTTTTTAAGACCCGAGTATGCGGTGGTATCGGCGGTTGAAAGGGCAAAAGAACTAGGTGCAACTGTTAATTCTTATACACCTGTAACGAATGTTGAACAAGATGGCGAAAAAGTTATTATACAAACTAGGGAAAAGGAATACAAGGTTAATCAAGTTTTAATTGCGACAGGTCCTTGGATCAGGGAGCTTATTCCAGAGTTTAGTCCAATTGTGGAAGCAAAAAAAATAATTCTTTCTTGGTTTGCTCCTCATAATGCGGAAGATTTTCTGCCAAAAATGTTTCCAATTTTCACTAGAACAAGTGGAGAATATAAATTTTATGGAGGTCCAACTGTTGAGAACAGTATGGTGAAGGTAGGAGTTAGTAATAGCATCCCGCTTGGAGACGCTAAAAATATTAATCGCACGGTTGAACCCGAGGAAATATGTGAAAATGTAATGATTATAAAGAAATTTTTTAATGGGCTTTATCCTGATCCAGTAAGGGTTAATGCATATATGGATGCTTATACTATTGATAATCATTCACTAGTGGGAAGAATACCGAACTTTCCAAATGCAATTGTTGTAGGAGGGTTTTCGGGTCATGGCTTTAAAATGGCTCCTGCCATAGGCAAGATTGCAAAGGATATTTTATTAAATCAAAAAAACAATTTTGATATAAATGCTCTTTCTCCTTTGCGTTTTCAAAAAAAGTAAATGGAGGGGATTTGATGGATATATTTTCAAAAGAATCTATGAATGGTAAACATATTCTAATCACAGGAGCAACAGGAGGTATTGGATACGAAACTGCAAAGGTATTAGCATCAATGGGTGCCTCGATATCATTAACGGGGAGAAATGAAATAGTGTTAAAAGAGCTTAAAGAAGAACTTTTGTCCATTACACAATCGAATAAAATTTTTACACAAGTTGCTGATTTAACAAACGACAGCGAAAGAACGTCACTGATAGAATCTTGTCAAAAACAACATGGGGATATATATGGATTGGTTAATTCTGCTGCAATCTCAGCAGGGGATGTAGTTGAAAAATTAAAAAAAGATGATGTTATCAATATAATGAACATTAACTTTATATCTACCTTAATGCTTACTCAGATGGTGTATAAAAAAATGCTAAAAAGAAGGGAAGGTAATATTGTCAATGTTAGTTCCCTTTCAGGAATTCGAGGTAGTTTTGCTAATACACCATATGCTGCAAGTAAATTTGCTTTAATAGGTTTTACGCAATCGATGGCTTTAGAGGCTATAAAGTCCAATATAAGAGTTAATGCTGTCTGTCCCGGTTATGTTGATACAAAAATGGGGAGGGAAGGAATTAAAAGAAAGGCATTATTGAAAGGGGTTCCGTTTGAAGAGTATTTGAAAACGATAGAAAATTCTATCCCCTCTGGTCGTATCACAAAGCCAAAAGAAGTTGCGAATACAATTGCCTTTTTATTAACAGAGGCTTCAACAAATATTGTTGGTGAATCTTTAAAAATATCTGGTGGAAGCGTGTTATAGTGCGTTATTTATTATCATAATTGATACAAATGTATCGTTTACGAAACAAAAAAAGATCGCTAAGTAAATGGAATAATCAAATAAAATGGTTTTGTTAAAGGTATAACAATCGATTTTCGGAAAGGTATAAAGTTGGCACAATTTTTTCAACATTATATTTTATCAAACTATATTTTATAAGAGAGGATATTTTTACATGAGTTATAGACTAGCTGTAGACACGGGTGGTACTTTTACAGATATTGTTTTAATTAATGACCAAACTGGAGATACCCATGTTACAAAAGTTCCATCTTCGTCCGAAGATCCTTCAAAAGCTATTATAAGCGGTGTAGAGCAATTATTGAAGGATACACAAATATCTGAAAGTGAAATTTCATTTTTTATACATGGGACTACTGTTGCAACTAATGCATTGTTAGAACATAAAGGTGCAAAAACTGGTCTAATCACAACTAAAGGCTTTAAAGATGTGTTAGAAATTGGAAGACAAAATCGTCCAGACTTGTATAACTTTCAGGTCAGAAAGCCAAAGCCGCTTATCCCTAGAGAGCTTAGGATGGAGATGACGGAGAGAATTAATTATTTGGGAGAAATAACAGAAGATTTAAATATTGAAGAAGCTAAAAATATTATAGAATATTTTAAAATACAAAATGTCGAATCGATATGCGTTAGTTTTCTAAACGCTTATGCAAATACCAAACATGAGAATACTATACAAGAACTAATTGAAAAAGAATACCCTGAATTTTCTGTTTCTCTTTCTTCTGAAGTATTACCTGAATATAAAGAGTATGAACGGACAAGCACGGTTGCAATTTTCTAGTACTAGTATTGGGATTATCCATAACAGGTATCCTTTATGTTGGAATTGGATTTAACATGAATAACCTGTCCTTCCATCATAAAGGAGTTTTTTTGGTGTATTCGAGGATTTTAAATAAATTATTTTACATAAAAAGAGTCTTTTTTAGATAAAATTGATTCTATTTTGTCTAACCTGTCACTAACTTTATTGGAGTATTTAATTACTATTTCCTGCAACAGGTATTCGGCAACAAATATAGCACTTAAAACGGAATTGTGGAACGGTGTACTGTCATTTAAACACGGTAACAATATATCTGAATGTGTTTTAACAGGTGAAGAATAGCTATCGGTAAATGATATAACCTTCGCATTTTGCTTTTTAGCATCTTCTATAAAATCAATAACATTTTTGGAATATCTTGAAAAAGTACATGCTATAATTAAATCGTCTGCGGACAAATCCATTATTTTTTCAGGTAAATTTCCACTTTCTGGCATCAGTAATTCACAATTTGGATATAAACGATGCAATCTATAATACATAAAATAGACAACTGAAAGGCTGGATCTAAAACCT